>CAZTIX010000027.1:0-7939 GCA_964613935.1 uncultured archaeon | reverse complement strand
GTACGAGCCGGAGCAGTTCCCGGGGCTCATCTTCCGCGTCAAAGAGCCCAAGTGCGTCGCCCTGGTGTTCACCAGCGGAAAGATAAACGTCGTCGGCGCCAAGGAATGGGAGAACATCGACAAGGCCATCGCCCAGGTGGACAAGGCGCTGAAGGATGTCGGAGCGGTCATGTAACAGAGCCGGCCGCTTTAGGTTTTTCCCTTCCGGAAGATTCCATTTTTTAAGACCACCCTGCAAACATAACCCCAGGTCCGCGCCGGGGGTCCGAGCTGCTTCTATACAAGATGCCAGAAAAAGCCGTCGAAATAGAATGGAACGATGTTGAAACCTTCCTGAGCGAGCGGTGCAGGGACGAGCTCAATCTCATAGGCCAGCACTATCCCAAGAAGCAGTCCGTCCTCATAGACTTCCAGGAGCTGCAGGAGTTCTCGCCCGCCCTGGGGGAGAGGCTTATCGCCGACCCGGACGAGGTCATAAGCGAGTTCAACAAGGCCCTGGAGAAGGAGAAGGCCCATATCGCGTTCTCGAACGCCGCGGAGGGGGCCAGGATATACGTTCGTTTCTTCAACCTGCAGTCGAGCGAGATAATGATTAGGGACTGCACGTCCAAGTATCTGGGCAGGTTCTTCGCGGTCCAGGGGCTGGTCACCAAGATAACCGACGTCCTTCCCCGGGTCTGGAAGGGAGTCTTCATGTGCAAGAGATGCCGGGCCGAGGTGGAGACCATCCAGAGCGAGAGGAGCGTCAAGACCCCCCTGGCCTGCGAGCAGTGCGGCCGCAAGGAATTCGAGCTGGTAGAGGAGAAATCCAAGTTCATAGACTTCCAGAAGGTAGAGATACAGGAGCCGCTCGAGATACTCAAGGGGGGGGACCAGGCCAAGAGGATAAGCGTCTGGCTTGAGGATGATTTGACCAACCGGGTGCTGCCAGGGCAGAAGATTATTATTTCTGGAACGCTCCGGCTGGAGCCCCCCAAGTACAAGGGGACCGTCTATCAGAAGTTCGTGGATGCCAACAACATCGAGTTCACCGAGCAGGAGTTCGAGGAGATACAGATAGGCGACGAGGACCTCAAGAAGATAAAGAAGCTGGCAAAGGACCCCAAGGTAGTCGAGAAGATAGTCCAGTCGATAGCCCCCTCCATCTACGGCCACACCGAGGCAAAGGAGGCCGTGGCACTGCAGCTCTGCGGCGGGACCGCCAACAAGCGACTCCCCGACGGGATGAGAATCAGGGACAACATCCACATACTGCTCATCGGAGACCCCGGAACGGCAAAATCCCAGATGCTGAAATACGTCGACCGGCTGGCACCCAAGTCCCTCTACGTCTCGGGCAAGTCGGCCACCGGCGGGGGCCTGACCGCCATAGCGGAGAAGGACGAGTTCGGGGAAGGGGGCTGGGTCCTCAAGGCCGGCGCGCTGGTGCTGGCCTCGGGGGGGCTGGCGTGCATCGACGAGTTCGACAAGATGAGCGAGGAGGACCGCTCGGCCATCCACGAGGCCCTGGAGCAGCAGACCGTGAGCGTTGCCAAGGCCGGAATCATCGCCACCTTCAAGTCGGAGAGCGCCGTGCTGGCGGCGGCCAATCCAAAATACTCCAGGTTCGACCCCTACAAGCCGCCGGCGGAGCAGTTCGACATACCCCCCACTTTGATATCCAGATTCGACCTGATATTCCCGATAAAAGACGTCCTGGACGAGGCGAGGGACGGGGAGCTGGCAACCCACATCCTGAGCAGGCATAGGCTCTCCCAGAGGATAGCCAACCCGGCCAGCAAGGACATCAAGGAAGAGCTGGACAGGCAGATGCCCCCGATAGACGGGGAGCTCCTCCGCAAGTACATAGCCTACAGCCGCCGGAACTGCTACCCGATACTCAGCGACGAGGCGGTGAAGCGCCTGAAGGATTATTACGTGGACCTGCGGAAGCGCGGCAGCGGCGGGAGCGTCCCCCTGACCCCCAGGCAGCTGGAGGGACTGGTCAGGCTGGCGGAGGCGTCGGCCAAGCTCCACCTGAAGAGCACCGTGGAGATGGGGGACGCGGACCGGGCCATACACCTGGTCGAATTCGTCCTGCGCGAGGTGGGCATGGAGAAGGAGGGGGGAGGCTTTGACATAGACAGGATAGTAACCGACCACCCCAAGTCGGAGCGGGACAAGATATACACAATCACCGGCATAGTCAAGGGGCTGGAAGATGAATACGACATGGTCCCGATGGCGAAGGTCTTGGAAGAGGCGAAGGAGTATCACAACATAGACAACCGGGCCGCCGAGAAGCTCATACGCGAGCTGGTCAACAAGGGCGACCTGTACGAGCCGCGTCACGGGCACCTGAAGACGGTGGGGAGATGAGGCATGAACAAGGTAGCCTTCTTCACACTCATATTCCTGGCCACCACGGCCATGGGCCTGTACGTCGGGCATAGGCTCATACCCGAGGTCGGCGAGACCAACCCCCTCACCGGCGGGAGCGTCGACGACCCCAGCGGGACCATTTACTTCCTTGCGGTGGTTTTGGCGGGCACAGGCATCCTCCTTCTGGTGCTGAAGTACTACAGCGGGCGGCTTCTGTTCACTTTCTTCGAGGTCTACGTGATATTCGTGGGCTCTTTCATGGTCTGGCAGTTCGCCCTGCTGGACGTTTTCAGGGCGGCGCCCTTCATGGTAAGCCAGACGCAGTACCTGATTGCGGTCGCTGCCGCATCGGCACTGACCGTCTCGGCAAGGTTCCTGCGGCGCACCTTCACAATGAAGAACGCCACTCTGGCCGTCGCCATAGCCGGGGCCGGCGGAGCCCTGGGCTCCTTCATGGGCTTCTTTCCGGCGCTGCTGCTGGTGCTCGCGCTGGGCACCTACGACATCATAGCGGTCTTCAAGACCAAGCACATGGTCCGGCTGGCCGACCAGTCGAGGCTCAGGGAGATTCCGGTCATGTTCGAGACGCCCTCCAAGGGTATAAAGACGGGCCCGCGCAGGAAGGTGGGGAAGGGCGGGGGGCTCGACGTGCTCGGCCTGGGAACCGGCGACGTGGCGATACCGCTGATATTCTTCGTCGGCATACTGCGCACCTTCCAGAGCTGGGTGCCGGTCATGGGCGCCCTGCTCGGGGCCATGGCCGGGCTGGGACTGGTCATATACTATGTCACCTCGGTCAGGAGGGTGGCGCTGCCCGCGCTGCCGCCCATAATCGGCATGTCGGTTATCGGACTGGGAGCTTCCCTTCTCCTCGTCTGAGCCGGGTTATGGGAACCATATGGGGTCATAAAGGATAATACTATCCATCATATTTTTATAGGCTCTTCTACAAATATCCCCTCAACCCATCCGGGGGATTCGGCAAAACAGCATAGAATCGGCAAATAACATAGCGTTAGCTCGAAATGACGCATCTGGACAGGTACTTCAAAACCAGGGATTTGTGCAGAAGGCTCGAGAAATACGGATTCAAATACAGCAGGATAAGGAACAGCCTGATCCTCTCCCATCCCTACGTGCCGGAGGGGTTCAAAGACCTTGCGGTGGAGGTGAAACTGTACCATCCGGCGCCATCCTCTCTCTCCAGGATAGACTCGCTCGAATATTATCGGAGAGGGTCCGGATACGAGCGGGTGGAGGAGCCGGACTGCCGGTTCAGGGAATACGTGAACGGCATTCTCGAGAGCGCCGTGTCGAGGTGCAGGGCGTTCTGACGGCGCGAACCGTCCGATTATCTTCCCCGAGTAATCTTATCTTTTAGGAGGAAGTTTCCTCGACAGCAACTATAAAGCCTTTAAACGTATATAGTATGCGGTGTTTTGGATGGTTTCTCTGGCGTGGGTCCGTTGCAAGACGCGAATCTGCGAGGTGTGCGGCCGGGTGATGCGCATCGGCGAGGACTATTCGGGGAGGTGTGGGAACTGCAACTCCGACTTCTGCGTCAATTGCGGGGCCGGGAGGGCTTTGTGCAAGTCCTGCACCAGTTCATCTTTATCCCAGGCTAGGCTCGCCCTGGCCGAGGGGTAAAAAAGCAGGAGGCGGACTATAGGGAGTTGAGGGCCTGCCCTTCGGGGCAGGCCACTCACATTCACCATTGGACGCAGGGCTCAATCCACCATCTTCTCGGCGGCCTTGACCAGCTCGCTGCTGCCGATGAATATCGGGGTGCGGTGGGCTATCTCCTTCGGCCGGATGGAGAGTATGTCCTGCTTTCCGTCGCTGGCCGCTCCCCCCGCCTTGGCCATGATGAAGGCCATGGGATTGCACTCTATCACCAGACGCAGCTTTCCCTCCGGCTTCTTCTTGTTGGCCGGATAATAGAATATGCCGCCGTAGCTCAGGACCTGGTTTATGTCGCCGACGAACGCGCCCCCGTAGCGAAGCTTGAGCTTGCGTTCGAAGAGAGAGTCCGTGAAGTCCACCAGCTCCTGCGACCAGCCGGCATTGCGCCCCCCGGGAGCGTATAGCTTGCCCGGCTCAGGCAGTCTGATGTCCTCCTTCGTCATCACAAACCTGCCGGCCCGCTCGTTGTAGTCGTATTCGCTGACTCCCTTCTCCGTGGCCATTACTATGCTAGTCAGGGGGCCGTACATCACGTAGAAGGCGGCCCTGAGGTTCCTGCCCGGCTGCAGGAGCTCGCCCCCGTCGTAAATCCCGATGATGGTGCCGAAAATGTTGTTGCTCTTTATGTTGGACGAGCCGTCCAGCGGGTCCATGCTGACGATGTATCTGCCGTCCCCCATTGTCGCCTCGGCCCGCTCCTCCGAAAGCACCGCCTTTACTCGGCCGGTCTCGAGAAGCTTCTTCGTGAGAATCCCGTCGGCCCAGACGTCCAGCTTCTGCTGGGTCTCGCCATAGACGTTCTTGCTGCCGGCCGCGCCCCTTTTCCCGGGGAAGTCCTGCCTCATGTCCGCGGAGACGCCGGCTATCGTGAGTATTACTTCCCGGAGGCCTTCGTCCATCCAGGATGTCGATTCCTCAAGGCTTTTTTCTTTCATAGTCATCCGATTTTTATTATCAGAATAGTTAATGTCCCTTCAATAAAAAAGAAAATGGACTCCAAGATTTCTGCCAAGGACGTGAGGGTGCCTGCGGGGGTGCCCAAGAGCGCGAGGGAAGAGTACATCAAGAATTATCTCGAGATGACGAAGAAGACGGGGCGGCTCATGCTGTTCGCCGGAGACCAGAAGGTCGAGCACCTCAACGACGACTTCCACGGCGAGGGCATCGCCGAGGACGACGCGGACCCGGAGCATCTGTTCAGGGTGGCATCCCAAGGGGAGATAGGAGTCTTCGCCACCCAGATAGGCATGATAGCGCGGTACGGGCAGGACTATCAGGACGTGCCCTATCTGGTCAAGCTGAACTCCAAGACCAATCTGGTCAAAACCAAGCA
Organism: uncultured archaeon; assembly: GCA_964613935.1. GTDB lineage: Archaea > Altiarchaeota > Altiarchaeia > JAFGQM01 > JAFGQM01 > CAZQBY01. Next base: position 2,562 of record CAZTIX010000027.1, on the reverse strand, counting down.
GATGGACCCGTTCAGCAACCAGTGGCTGGACGTGGAGAAGATCGTCGAGTTCAAGAAGAGCAGCGGGCTGAAGATAGTCGCGGTCGGATACACCATCTACCTGGGCAGCGAGTTCGAGAAGGACATGCTGCGGCAGGCCGCCAACATCGTCTACGAAGCCCACAAGAACGGGCTGGTTGTGGTTCTGTGGATATATCCGAGGGGCAAGGCCGTCCCGGACGAGAAGGACCCTCATCTCATAGCGGGAGCGACCGGCGTGGGCGCCTGCCTGGGCGCGGACTTCGTGAAGGTCAACTATCCCAAGAAGGAGGGCGCCGACAGGGCCGAGATAATGAAGGAGGCTGTTGTCGCGGGCGGCCGGACAAAGGTGGTCTGCGCGGGCGGCTCATCGACAGACGTGCGCAAGTTCCTCCAGCGCCTCCACGACCAGATCTACATCAGCGGGGCGTGGGGCAACGCGACCGGGCGCAACATCCACCAGAAGCCGCTGAAGGAGGCGGTCGCCATGTGCGACGCCATCTCGGCCATAACCCTCCACGGCAAGAGCGTGGAGGAGGCGGCGGAGGTCTACGAGAGGGGTTCGAAGTAAGCCCGAGAGGTCCGGGAATCGCCACGCAGGGAGGGCAAAGAGTTCATTGGCTTAGCAGAAGCTCTTTGCCGTAAGGCGGGGCTGAGCATACGCTTAGCACAGGGAAAGCCCCCGCCGGGATTCGAACCCGGGGCCTCGTCCTTATCGGCTGATTGAGTCCAGCACCCCTTTTCTTTGGCGCTTTGGCGCGAGGGTCCCACAAGGACCCTGCGCGCAGGTTCACCTTTGGTGAACCTCGCGGGGTGAAGCCACTTTCTTTTTCGAAAAGAAAGGGGCTCTACCAAGGACGCGCTCTACCAGACTGAGCTACGGAGGCGGTGAATGCCTCTTGCGCGCAACGCCGGCCGGGCGAACCTGCCCGAAGCCTCGCCGGTCTGAAGCGGGATATTTTGTTTTACACTACATAAAAAGCATTCCAGAGGGATTGGGGCAGAAAAAGCATATAAGTGTGGCACGACTTCTTGTCCCCGGGGGAAGGCAACGGAAGACGAACAGTTTTAAAGGCCTTCGATGATGTTTTTCTGCTTTTGCCGACTATAGAGTAAAGGTTTTTAAGATGCTGGCGATAAATAGACAGGAGATGGCCCAACTACCCGAGAGCCTAACGGAAGTAAAGGAGTATTGCTCCCACTGCGGCAAGGTGCTCAGCAAGGAGAGCACCTACGTCAAGGCGGTCATAGAGCAGGTGTCCAAGGGAAGCGAGGCCGTCCTGATAGACTGCGACGAGCGCTATTTCTGCAGGGACTGCCTGAAGCGGGGGGTCTGCGTCAACGTAAGGAATCCAGAGCACTAGCGATGAACGAGGAGACGGTCGGCCTGCGCGCGCATCTCTCGAAAACCGGGGGTATAGGAGGAACCATCAAGAAGGAGCCGGAAGACTTCCTGGTCGAGGAGATTACGCCGGACGGAACCGTCCTCGAGATAGGCGAGAGCCAGAAGTTCCAGGACAATCCCGGAGACTACGTCCATTTCACCCTTCAGAAGACCAACTGGGGGACCATGCGCGCGGTGAAGGCCGTGGCGCGCGCCTGCGGAGTGTCGCGAAAGCGGCTCAAGTTCGCCGGAACCAAGGACCGCCGGTCGGTCAGCGCGCAGAGGGTGTCCGCCTGGAAGGTGCCCGAGAAGAAGCTGGAAAAGGTGCGCATCAAGGACATAGTCCTGAGAGATTTCGCCGCCTCGGACGAGCAGGTCGGTCTGGGGGGGCTGAAGGGCAACCGGTTCACCGTCACGATACGTGAGGTTCCTCCGGACGCCGGCGGGAGGGTGGAGAAAATCATCGGCGAGCTTGGCGGCAAGGCGCCCAACTTCTTCGGGACCCAGCGGTTCGGCATCCGGCTGAACAACCATCTAGTGGGCAAAAGCGTCTTCAAGGGAGACTTCAAGGGGGCTGCTATGGGCTATCTCTGCGACCTCGGCGACGAGCCGGAAGAGGCCACCGAGGCCAGGAAATCCCTCAGGAAGACAGGGGATTTCAAGACTGCGCTCAGGACCTTTCCCAAGTACCTGGGGTTCGAGAAGAGCATGCTGAATTATCTGGTGAAGCACCCCACCGACTTCATCGGCGCTTTGAGGGTCCTGCCCAAGAAGCTGAGGAAGATGCTGGTCCATTCCTACCAAGGCTACGTCTTCAATCTGGCCCTTAGCCGGCATATCGAGGGCGGCGACGTGCCCGAAGAGCTCCCCCTGGTCGGCTACGGCACGGAGCCCGACAGAGTCAGCGCGGGCATATTGGAGAGAGAAGGGATGAGCCCCGGGGATTTCAAAGTTCCCTCCATGCCGGAGATGAGCCTGGAGGGGGAGATGCGGAGGGCCCTGGTCGAATTCAAGGGCTTCGAGGTCCTAGATTTTAATGAAGGGGATTCTAAGATAAGGGTGAGGTTCAGCCTCCCTCCGGGCGCCTACGCTACGATGCTTCTGAGGGAACTGATGAAATAGAATGGAGTGGCTGTATCCTGCGGTCCTGGTCGCGTCGT
>CAZTIX010000026.1:0-8142 GCA_964613935.1 uncultured archaeon | reverse complement strand
TGACTCGCGATTGACTCTCGCATTTATGTCTTTCCTTGTAAACTCTACCGGGGGCTACTGACCGCATTGGACCTTAGGGAATACTTTCGGATGCTGGACGAGCAGGTCGCTAAGCAGTACGAGATAGCAGGCAAGGCGCGGGCCAAGGGGCTGGACCCCTCGCCGGAGGTGGAGGCGGTCCCCACCCGCAACCTGGCCGAGAGGGTCGAGGGGCTGGTGGGACCCAAGTACATCGGCGACGAGATAAAGAAGGCCCAGGAGGAGCGCCTGCCGAGGGAGAAGATTGTCGAGCGCATAATAGACTGGATACTCAAGGGCACCTACCTCAAGGACCAGAGCAAGGAGCAGCGCATAGAGCAGGCCCTGAGGACCGCCCTGGCCATACTCACCGAGGGCGTTGTCTCCGCCCCGCTGGAGGGCATATCCCACGTCAGCATAGAGAAGAACCCCGACGGCTCCGACTACCTGGCCGTATACTTCGCCGGACCCATCCGTGGCGCCGGCGGCACCGCGGCCGCCCTGAGCGTCCTCCTGGGCGATTACATACGGCGCAAGGTGGGAGTCAGCGACTACCGCCCCACCGACACCGAGGTCGAGCGCTACAAGGAGGAGATAAAGATATACCACAAGCGGGTGGTACGCCTGCAGTACATGCCCACCGATGAGGAGATAGAACTCATAATGCGCAACGTCCCGGTCTGCATAGACGGCGACCCCACCGAGAAGCAGGAGGTGGACATCTACAAGGGCCTTGAGCGCATAAAGACCGACCGCATAAGAGGTGGCATCTGTTTGGTTATCGGCGAGGGCATAGCCCAGAAGCACAAGAAGGTCCTCAAGTTCGCCGAGGCCATCGGGCTGGAGGGCTGGGAGTGGCTGAAGGACATGAAGAAGGGGTCCGAGGATGACAAACCGAAGAAGGGCGCCGAGGAGATAAGGCCCAATCGCAAGTTCCTGGACGACATAGTGGCCGGCAGGCCCATATTCGCCTACCCCTCCCGCCCCGGCGGGTTTCGCCTGCGCTACGGCAGGAGCAACATGTGCGGCATAGCCTCCAAGGCCATCCACCCTGCCGCCATGGAGCTGCTGGAGGAGTTCCCGGTGGTCGGCACCCAGATGCGGGTGGAGCGCCCGGGCAAGGGCATGATAGCGGTGCCCTGCGCGCAGATGGAGCCGCCGGTGATAAAGGATTCCAGTGGGGGCGTCAGGCCGGTCAGCACAGTCAAGGAGGCCAGGGAGGCCAGGCGGGACGCGGTAGAGATACTCTCACTGGGAGACATGCTGATTCCGTTCGGCGACTTCCTCAACTCCAACGAGACCCTGCCCCCCTCCGGCTACGTGGAGGAGTGGTGGGAGCAGGAATACGAGAAGAAGGCCGGGGAGGGGCCGCCCAGGAATGTAAACGGCGCGAGGGCGGTCGGGCTGTCGTCCAAGACCGGAGTCCCCCTGCACCCCAAATACACCCCCCCATGGCACGACGTCACCGCCGCTCACCTGAGGAGCCTGGTCGAATGGGTGAAGAAGTCGCTGACTTCCTGGGACGTAAAGAAGAACCTGCTCGTCCTAAAGAACGACAATCGGGAGGCCAAGCGGACCCTGGAGCTTCTGCTGGTGCCCCACCGCGTCTCCGGCGAGAGCGTGGAGATAAGCGACTACGCCCTCCCCCTCCTGACTTGCCTGGGACTCGCCAGGGAGGGAGAGCTTAAGGCCAAGGAGCCCGAGGCCCTCAAGGAGGCGGAGGACGGAGAGAACGCCCTCTCCATAATCCAGAGGGTCTCGCCGGTCAAGATAAGGCGCAAGGTGGGCTGCTACATAGGCGCGCGCATGGGACGGCCGGAGAAGGCCAAGGAGCGCAAGATGGTCCCGGCGGTCCACGCGCTCTTTCCCGTGGGCAGCGCCGGGGGCAATATCCGGAGCGTCAACAAGGCCGCAGCCAACACCTTCGTCAGGACGGAGGTCGCCCGCATGAGGTGCCCGGAGTGCAACAAGCTCACCTTCCTCTCCAAGTGCCCGGACTGCGGCAAGCGGACCGCCCCGGAGTACAAGTGCTCCTGCGGCTACGTGGGCGACAGGAAGGTCTGCCCGAAGTGCAAGAGGGAGACCCTCGCCTACGAGGAGCGGGAGGTCCCGGTCAAGGGCCTGATGGAGCTGGCCGGCAAGAGGGTGAAGCGAAAGAGGAGCAACGGCGACATCAAGGGCGTCAGGGGCATGACCTCCGCCATGAAGCTCCCCGAGCTGCTGGAGAAGGGCATCCTGCGCTCCAACAACGGGGTGTACGTCTTCAAGGACGGGACCATCCGCTACGACGGCACCGACATTCCCTCCACCCACTTCCGGCCGACCGACATAGGCGTTCCGGTGGAGCGGGTGAAGCAGCTGGGCTACGAGAAGGACATAGAGGGCAAGCCCCTGGAGAGGGCCGACCAGATAGTCTCCCTCCTGCCCCAGGACATCATCGTCCCCCGCCAGTCCGCCCGCTACCTGACGGGGATGTGCAACTTCACAGACGACCTCCTCTCACAGGTCTACGGCATGGAGCCCTGCTACGGGGTCAAGAAGAAGAGCGACCTCGTGGGGAAGCTGGTGGTCGGGCTGGCCCCCCACACCTCCGCGGCCATACTCGGGCGCATCATCGGGTTCGCCGACGTCAAGGGCATAATCGCCCACCCGTTCTGGCATTCGGCAAAGAGGAGAAACTGTTTGGCTCCGAGCACCGAGATTTTAATCTTGAATTCGAACAAACCCAAGCTTGCCACTCTGGAAAACCTGTTTGAAAGGGCGAGCGAAAGCGAAGTAGTCGATGACTTCGGAACTGTAAAACGGTCCGTCGACGGGCTGTCCACATGGTCGCTGAATCCCATAACCGGGAATTTTGAAAAAAAGAGAATCAAGTCAGTATTGCGGGTGCCCTCGCCGCGGCATTTGGTGCAAGTGAGGACTAAGAGCGGCAGAAAATTCACGGCCTCCCCCGAGCATCGGCTGTTTGTCAATTCGGGCGATGGCCCGTCCTTCAAAAAAATCAGTGAGCTAGGGGGGGGAGATGCCCTCATGTCCCCCAGAAGACTGGACTTTTCTGAATGCGACTGTCCTGAAATAGACCTTCTGCGTGAGATGCCTGCGGGGCTTCACGATATTCTCATGCTGAGGGGCATTCGCACTTTTGTCGAAGGCCTTGTCGGAGAGTCGGGGGGGCTTACGAAGGCCGCTAAGGCGTTGGGTCTTGGGAAAAAGACGTTCTCAAATTATCTTTACCGGGACAGCATACCCCTGGGCATACTGGAATCCCTGTTGCGCCTCTCCGGCAAGTCTTTGGACGACATACCGGATTGCCGTCTGGCCATCAAGCGAGACAGCACCGAGATAAAACGCAGGATAAAGTTAGACGAACATTTCATGAGGCTGGTCGGCTACTATCTGGCCGAGGGCCATTCAAGAATGTCTAAAAAAAGTTTTTATCAAATCAGTTTCGCGTGCGCGGAAGAGGAGATGAGCGAAGACATTGCGGGATGCGTACGCAGAGCATTTGGATTAGCTCCCGGAAGAAATGATGTCGCAGTGACGATATCAAACAGGATAGCATATCACCTCTTCACAGATGTCCTGAAACTTGGCAGCAATGCCCGCGAGAAGAGGATAGACTCGAGATTCCTCTCTTTGCCCAAGGGAAGGGTCAGAGAGCTTTTAAGGGCATATTTCTCCGGCGACGGGTCGGTGGAAAAAGGCCGGTTGCATGTGACCTGCTCCTCCGTGAGCGAAGGTCTTCTGCGGGACATAGGTTTCCTTCTTCTGCGCTTTGGGATATTCTACAGGATAAAGGAGGAGCGCAGGGCGGCGGCCGGTCTTGCGAGGGATTTCTACCTTATGAAAAAGAGGGAGGTCCCGAAATTCAGACTCTGCTACATTTCCATACGCTCGAAGTACGCCAAACTGTTTCATGACGAGATCGGGTTTGCCCTGCGAAGAAAACAGAAGGCATTGACCACCGTCTTGTCCAAAGAGGGAAGCCCCCGGATTCGCAACTCGGAAACTCTTTTCATGGATCCCATCATCAGCGTAAATCCCATAAAAAAGGAAATTCCCTTTTTGTATGACATAGAGGTTGAAGACAACCACACGTTCCTTATGAACGATTTCCTCGTATCGGCCAACTGCGACGGTGACGAAGACTCCCTAATGCTCCTCATGGACGTCCTGCTGAACTTCTCCTACGCCTACCTGCCCGAGAGCCGGGGCGGGCGCATGGACGCCCCCCTGGTGGTCAACACCAACCTGGACCCGGGTGAGATAGACGACGAGGCCCACTGCATGGAAGTGGGCGACTCATATCCCTTGGAGTTCTACGAGCTGACCCAGACCCTGCCGTCGGCCAAGGAGGCCGGCATAGACGTGGTGGGCAACCACCTCGAGGACGACCCCTTCAGGATGGGGCTGACCAAGTTCTCCACCTGGAAGGGCGCGCCCAGCAATTCGAGGTATGTCCAGCTAAAGACCATGAGCGAGAAGACCGCGGTGGAGCTGGAGCTTTGCAAGAGGATACGGGCGGTGGACGTCGCCGACGTGGCCAAGCGGCTGGTGGACTCCCACCTCATAAGGGACACCTACGGAAACCTGCGTGCCTTCGCCCGCCAGAAGTTCAGGTGCGTGAAGTGCAACAAGAAGTACCGGAGGGTTCCGCTCCTGGGCAAGTGCGAGAAGTGCGGGGGGCGGGTCATCCTAACCGTCTCGCGCGGCACCATAGAGAAGTACGTGGCGCTCACCGGCGAGGTGGTCGGCGGATACGTGGAGTCGGACTACATAAAGCAGAGGATGGAGCTCGTCCAGAAGGAGATAGAGTCGGTCTTCGAGAACGACAAGGTCAAGCAGTTCTCTCTGTCGGATTTTGCGTAGTTTTAAATTTACAGCCGAAAAAATAAACGATGTCCCTATTCGACGGCATGCTGAAGGACGGGGAGACGCTCTTCAAGGACGAGACGGTCCTGGATTTTGACTACCTCCCCGAGCTGCTGCCCTACAGGGAGAGCCAGCAGCAGTACATCGCGGATTGCATCAAACCCCTCGCCGGCGGGCGGCAGGGCAGGAACCTTCTGGTCAGCGGGGCCCCGGGAATTGGCAAGACTTCTTGCGTCAGGCACGTCTTCCGCGAGCTGGAGAAGACCACCGACGACATCAAGCCCATATTCGTCAACTGCTGGAGGAAGCAGACCAGCAACCGGGTCCTGGCGGAGCTGGCCAGCGGGCTGGGCGTCACCGGCTCCCAGTTCAAGAGCGGCGGGGAGCTGTGGGAGCACATATCCAAGGCCCTGGGCCGGTTCAAGGGCGTGGCCGTGGCCCTGGACGAGATAGACGCGGCCAGGGAGCACGACTTCCTGTACCAAATCGCCGAGAACGTCCCCCGATTCACCCTGATAATGATAACCAACGAGAAGGACTTCCTGGCCGACATGGATGCGCGCATACGCTCCCGGCTGGTCATCGAGGAGCTGGCCTTCCCGCCCTACAAGAAGCACGAGACAGAGGGCATACTGGATGAGAGGAAGAAGCTGGCCTTCTATCCCGGCGTCTGGGGCGAGGAGGCATTCCGGCTGGTCGTGGACAAGTGCCACGCCAGGGGAGACGTGAGGACGGGCATAGTCCTCCTGAGAGAGGCCGGAAGGAACGCGGAGAGGGAGGCTTCCAAACGCATAGGCGTGGAGCACGTCATGAAATCCAAGGCCAACATAGTCGAGGACAGGGCCGCCGGGTTGGGAGACCGGGAAAAAAAAGTTCTCGAGGCCGTAAGGGAGAGCCCGGGCATAGAGAGCGGGGAGCTCTCCGAGGCCCTGGGAAGGGGAGGGCTGAACATACCCGACTCCACTTTGAGGCGCATACTCCAGCGCCTGGACAAGGGGGGCTACATCTTCCGGGAGCAGGCCCGGGCCGACGGCGGCGGCAAGACCATGAAGCACTTCGTGGACGAGTAGCCGGCCCGGCTTCACGAGTTCTTTTCCCAAACTCTCGCACGTGCGATTTGCGCCCAGAGGGCGCAAAGACTGTGCGAGTCCGAAAGACTCGCACATGCGAGAGTTTGTCTCAGGATTCATCTTAATGAACTGCTCACGCTGCGGGAAGAAGGAGGCGGTCGCAGACCTGCCATACGCCGGACAGAGCCTGTGCGAGGACTGCTTCGTCAAGTTCTTCGAGAAGCGGGTCAGGCGGACCATCCGCCGCCACGAGCTTCTGGAGACCGACGACAGGGTGGCGGTTGCCCTCTCCGGCGGCAAGGACTCCATGACTGCGCTGACCATCATGAAGAAGCTCTCAGGAAAGGCGCCCAAATCGGAGCTGTTTGCGATAATGATAAACGAGGGCTCCGGCGACTACCGCGACCGACTGGTCGAAAGCGCAAGGAGCTACTGCGGCATGATAGACGTCCCGTGCCGTGTCTTCAGCTTTGAAGAGGAGCTGGGGGCTACCATCGCCGACATCGTGGAGAAGGCAAAGGAACTCGACAGCCCCATGCCCGCCTGCAGCTACTGCGGGGTTTTCCGCCGCCAGCTCCTCAACCGGAAGGCGCGCGAGCTGGGAGCCACCAAACTCGTCACCGGCCATAACCTGGACGACGAGGCGCAGACAGGGATAATGAATTTCGTGAGGGGGGACGCCTACCGGATAGCGCGCGCGGGGGCGACGGTGGGAGCGATAGGCCATGAGAGATTCGTCCCTCGCATCAAGCCGCTGAGGGAGACGCCCGAGCCGGAGATTAAGCTCTACACCAAGATTATGGAGATACCCACCTCCTATTGCGCATGCCCCTACGGCACGGACGCCTTCAGGACGAGCATGAAGAAGGTCGTTCAGGACCTGGAGGAGAGGTATCCTGGGACCCGCTACCAGACCCTCGCCAGCATAGACGAGCTGGCCCCGATACTGCGCGCCCACTATCTGGCCAAAGAGGGACGGAGCCCCCACATATGCGGGGAGTGCGGGGAGGTCTCCTCCGGCGTAGAGTGCCGGTTCTGCCGCATGAAGAGGGAGCTGGGCCTCTGATTTTTTAACCCCCTCCGCTAACTATACCACAATGTCTGCTGGGGGGGAATACATTCTTTGGTTCAAAGAGCTCGGTATAAAGGATGTGCCCGTGGTCGGCGGCAAGAACGCCTCCCTCGGCGAGATGTACGGAAAGCTCACCAAGAAGGGAGTCAACGTCCCCGACGGGTTCGCCGTCACGGCCGATGCTTACCGCTATTTGCTGAAGGAGGCCGGCATCGGAAAGAGAATCGAGAGGGCGCTTAAGGGACTCGACACCGGCGATATCAAGGACCTGCGGGAGAGGGGCGAGAAGGTCCGCAAGGCCATACTGGGGGCCGAGTTTCCCGACGATTTGAGAGAAGCCATAGAGGGCGCCTACGCCAAGCTCTGCGCGGAGAGCGGCCCCGACATCGACGTAGCTGTCCGCTCCTCGGCAACGGCGGAGGACCTTCCCGACGCGTCCTTCGCCGGCCAGCAGGAGACCTACCTCAATATACGCGGCGAGTACGAGCTGCTGGAGGCCTGCAAGCGCTGCTTCGCATCCCTCTTCACCGACCGGGCAATATCCTACCGCGTGGACAAGGGCTTCGACCACTTCAAGGTCGCCCTCTCCATCGGAGTCCAGCGAATGGTCCGCTCCGACAAGGCCTCGGCAGGGGTTATGTTCTCCATAGACACCGAGAGCGGCTTCAAGGACGTCGTGTTCATAACCTCGGCCTACGGGCTGGGGGAGAACGTTGTGCAGGGCGCGGTCAACCCGGACGAGTTCTACGTGTTCAAGCCGACCCTCAAAAAGGGCTTCAAGCCGATAATCTCCAAGACGATAGGCGCAAAATCCATGCGCATGATATACGCGGAGGACGGCTCCAAGCGCCCGACCAAGAACACCTCGGTCCCGGACGAGATGAGGCGGCAGTTCTCCCTGACCGACAAAGAGGTCCTCAAACTGGCCGAGTGGGCCGCGATAATCGAGCAGCATTACAAGAAGCCCATGGACATGGAGTGGGCCAAGGACGGCATAACCGGCGAGCTGTTCATAGTCCAGGCGCGTCCGGAAACCGTTCAAAGCCAAAAAGACGCCACCACCTTCGAGGATTACAAGATGCTCGAGAAAGGCAAGGTCCTGATACAGGG
>CAZTIX010000025.1:0-8274 GCA_964613935.1 uncultured archaeon | reverse complement strand
AGTTCGCCGGCGCGCCCCTGGTCTTCACCGACCCGGTGGACGACAGGCGCAACGTGGCCGCGGCGGTCTCGGTTGAGAAGATGGCCATGCTCGTCCATCTGGCCAAGTCCTTCCTCGACTCGCCGGACAAGTCGTTCTTCAAAGACCGGAAGCCGAAGCCGATGTCCGGCAAGCGGTTCCGCAAGCTAATGAAAGACCGGGGCACCCAGCTCGTCTGCGCGCGCTTCGAGACCCCAGAGCTGGTCGAGGACACCCTCATACCCCAGCTCTCCAAGAGCCTCAGGAACCTCGCCAACGAATGCGAGCGGGCCGGCTTCAGGCTTCTCAAGAAAGGCCACTGGACCGACGGCAGGGAGGCCGCCTTCCTGCTGGAGTTCGAGGTCTGGGAGCTGCCTAGGGTGATGAAGAAGGAGGGCCCGTTCTTCGACTCCAAGGCCGCGGACACGGCGGGATTCTTCCGGAGCAACGAGGGCAGGGCCATGTCCCGGCCTTACCTGGAGGGCGACCGGTGGGCCATAGACGTGGAGCGCCCGCGCCGCCACGCCGACGAGCTGGTCAAGGCCTACCTCAAGGAGCCCAGGGGCTTCGGCAAGAACCTGAGGGGAATAAGGAACTTTGAACTCATGATAAACTCCGATATAGCCAAGCTCAAGAACCCAAACTTCTGGAGGTTCATGGGGGAGTTCTGGTAAGGGGACCGCTTTTTTGACGGCAGTCCATTTTTATACCCCCAGTTTCTAATAACCAGGTAACCCGAGCGGGAACACACATTTTTCTGAGGTTTTCAGTTTTCTCAACCAATCTAGTTGCCTTTAACGGGGGACAATATGGAGAACCAAACCAAAACGGGCACAACCACGGTGGCCCTCAAGTGCAAGGACGGCGTTATTCTTGCCGCCGACAAGCGCGCCACTATGGGGAACTTCATCTCCAACAAGGAAGCTCTGAAGATATATCCGGTGGACGAAAGGATAGCCGCTACCATAGCGGGGGGAGTGGGCGATGCCCAGAACATAGTCCGTATACTTCGCGCGGAGGCCAAGCTGTTTCGCATGAACCGCAGGCGTCCGATAACGGTCAAGGGCGCGGCGACCCTCACATCCAACATACTCAACGGCAACAGGTATTTCCCCTATCTGGTGATGAGCATAATAGCGGGAATAGACAAAGAGCCCAGAGTCTTCTCCGTGGACCCGGTCGGCGGCATGATGGAAGAGGACTCGATATCGACCGGCTCCGGCTCGCCCATAGCCTACGGAGTCCTTGAATCGGAGTACAAGAAGGACAAGACGGTCAAGGACAACCTCCCCATAGCGGTCAAGGCGGTCAAGGTGGCCCAGGAGAGGGATTCGGCTTCCGGCAACGGCATAACCCTGGCCGCGGTCACCACAAAGGGCTTCAAGCAATACGGCGAATCGGAAGTGGATAAGATCAGAGATTCCCTTAATTAGTCAACGCTGAATCTTTTTTCTGGCGAAAAATGCCCACACTTGAAGAGATACAAGAGCAGATAAAAGAGCTCCTGCCAAAGGAGGTCGGAGTCAGCAACATAAGCGCCGAGGCATCCAAAATAGTCCTGACCACGGACCGCCTGGACGTGTTCATAGACCACCCCGACATAACCAAGGACCTGGCCAAGAAGATAAAGAAAAGGATACATCTAAGACCGACTTCCTCGCAGCTGGCCGACCCGTCCGAGGCCGACTCGATGATCAAGAAGATAGCGGGGGAGGAGAGCGGGATAACCAATCTGATATTCAATCCCTACCAGAAGGAGGTCATGGTGGAGGCCAAGAAGCTCGGCAACGTCATCGGCCCCAACGGCGAGAACATAAAGAAGATAATCAAGGTCACCGGCTGGACACCCATACTGGAGAGGGCCACGCCGCTGAAAAGCAACATACTGGCATCCCTCAGGAAGACCCTGTGGGACAAGAAGGTCTGCCGCAGGAGAAAGGAGTTCCTGGAGCGGGTGGGCCGGGAGATATACTCCAAGCCTGACCATACCTGCGACTGGATTCGGGTCACCCCGCTGGGCGGAGCCGGGGAGGTTGGCCGCTCCTGCTTCCTGACCCAGACTCCGAACAGCAACATACTTCTTGACTGCGGAATAAACGTCGCGGCCTCGGACACCAAGAGAATGTTCCCGGATTTCAGGGCCATGCAGTTGACCATAGACGACCTGGACGCGGTCGTCCTATCCCACGCCCACCTGGACCACTGCGGCTTCATACCCTACCTCTACCGCTACGGCTTCGACGGACCCATCTACACAACCAAGCCGACCAGGGACATAATGGCGATGCTACAGCTGGACGCGGTAGAGATATCCATGAGGGAGGACAAGGAGCTCCCCTACTCCAGCACCGACATCAGGAACGTCATAGAGCACGTCATCCCGCTCGAATACGAGGAAGTCGCCGACATAACCACCGACACGCGACTGACCCTCTACAACGCGGGCCACATCCTGGGCTCGTCCATAGTCCACCTCCACATAGGGGACAGCCTTTACAACATCGTCTACACCGGCGACATGAAGTTCGGCGAGACGCGCCTCCTCAACCCCGCCGAGTACCAGTTCCCGCGCCTGGAGACTCTGATACTGGAGTCCACATACGGCGGGCGCAAGAACGTCCAGCCGAAGAGAAAGGAGGCCGAGGAGCAGCTCATCAACACAATCCAGAAGACCATAAGGCGGGGCGGCAAGGTCCTGATCCCCGTCTTCGGGGTGGGCCGCTCGCAGGAGGTGCTGGTGACGCTCGACGAGCACCGCAACAAGCTCTCGGACGTGCCCATCTACATCGACGGCATGGTCTACGAGGCCACGGCCATACACACTGCCTATCCGGAATACCTGAAGCGCAGGCTGATGAACATGATACTCAGAGGCGCCAACCCCTTCCTGGCCAAGAACTTCGAGAAGGTGGACACCAAAGAGCGGATAGACCTCGCCGAGAGCGATGAGCCCTGCATAATCGTAACGCCGTCGGGCATGCTTACGGGGGGACCGTCCGTGGAGTATTTCAAGCGCATGGCCGGAAACAAGAAGGACAGCATAGTCTTCGTCGGCTACCAGGCGGAAGGCTCCCTGGGAAGAAGGGTTCAGAAGGGCATGCGCGAGGTGGCCATAATGGAGGACAAGAAACCAAAGAGGATAGACGTAAACATAGAGGTGGCCACGGTCGAGGGATTCTCCGGCCACGCCGACCGCAGGCAGTTGCTGGGCTACGTCAAGCGCATGAATCCCCGCCCGGAGCGCATATTGTGCGTGCACGGCGAATCCAGGAAGTCGCAGGACCTGGCCCGCAGCCTTAACAAGATATTCCACATGGAGACGCGGGTCCCCATGAATCTGGACACGATAAGGATACTTTAACCTTTTTTCTCTTCAGCCCTAATATAGTCGTGCGTCCGCACGCGGGGCGCCCTAGCCGAAGATGGAATTCGACCCCTGGCAGATAGGCGACATAACCGACTACGGCCAGCTCTTCAAGTTCGGAGTCAAGCCCTTCGCGAAGTTCAAGGCCCGCTATTCGGACAACCGCTACATAAGGCGCGGCATCATATTCGGGCACCGCGGGTTCGAGAAGGTGGACAAGGCGATAAGGGCGGGCAAACCCTTCATAATGATGACCGGCCTGATGCCGTCGGGCCGGTTCCACTTCGGCCACAAGATGGTGGCCGACGAGATAATCTGGTTCCAGGGCAAGGGGGCCAAGACTTACATCGCCGCCGCGGACATAGAGTCCTACCTGATGCGCGGAGTATCCCTCGAAGAGGCCCGCAAGACCGCCGTGGAGGAGTACCTGGCCAACTACATCGCGCTGGGACTGGACTCCAAAAAAGCCAACTTCTGGTTCCAGAGCGATTACCGGCCGGAGTACTATCGCCTTGCCGACGTCTCGGCCAACGAGGCCACAGCCAACGAGCTGCGCGCCATATACGGCGACATGGGACCGGACAAGATAGTGTCGGTCCTGAAGCAGGTATCCGACATACTCCATCCCCAGCTCCCGGAGTTCGAGGGCAAGATGCCTACGGTCGTCCCGGTGGGCGCGGACCAGGACCCCCACATAAGGCTGACTCGCGACATAGCGGCCAGGCTCGGCAGCATCCACGACTTCGAGCTGCCGTCCGCCACCTTTCATCGCTTCATGGAAGGGCTCCAGGGCGGAAAGATGTCCTCTTCCGACCCCAAGAGCTTCATCGCCCTGACCGAGGGCCCCGAGGGCGCGAAGAAGAAGGTTATGTCGGCGACCACCGGTGGGCGCGAAACGGCCGGAGAGCAGAAGAAGAAGGGGGGCCGCCCGGACATCTGCTCGGTCTACAAGTTCTATTACTACCACCTGGTCGACGGCGACGAGGAGATGCGGAAGATATACGGGAAATGCAAATCCGGGAGCGTCCTCTGCGGGGCCTGCAAGCGGAGGTGCGCGAAGATGATGGGCGAATTCCTGAAGGAGCACCAGAAGAAGATGAAGAAGGCGAGAAAGCAGGCTAGGGAGCTGGCAAAAAGATGAAGGCAGTCATCGCGCTGGGTGGCTCTGTCCTGGTTCCGGACCGGGTCGACGAGAAGTATCTTAAGGGGTTCTCGGAATTCGCCCTGAAGATGTCCGAAAAGAATACGTTGGCGATTGTGGTTGGGGGAGGCAAGACCGCACGGAGGGCCATCGCCGAGACCCGCAAAGAGGGGGGCAACGAGGTCCAGTGCGACTACGCCGGGATAGAGGCGTCCCGCTACAACGCCTCGGTCCTGTCCCAGCAGATGGGCATAGAGCCTATCATACCCGAGACCCTCCTGGAGGCCGAGAAGGTCCTGAAGACCGAGGGGATAGTCATAATGGGCGGGACGGAGCCCGGCCACTCCACCGACGCGGTGGCCGCCATGCTCGCCGAGCTGACAAAGGCGGACCTGATAATCAAGGCTACGGACGTGGACGGCGTCTATGACAGGGATCCCCAGAAGCATAAGGATGCGAAGATGCTCAAGGAGCTCTCCGCGGACGAGCTGTCCGGTATGGTCGGCGGGATGTCCCAGGACGCCGGCAAGTACGAGCTCTTCGACATGCTATCCGTCAAAATCCTCAAGCGCTCCGGAATCCGCTGCGCGGTCCTGGACGGCCGCGATTTGAAGAATCTGGAGCAGGCGATAAATGGCAAGGGCTTTAAGGGCACCATAATCAAATAGTAACGATAGTAACGTGACTTTGTTACAATCCGCTTGCCCGGGGTCGGGCTGCGGGAGTTGCGCTATAAGAGTAAAATGAGCGAGTTCTCCGAGAGGGTTTATGGGTTGGTCGCCGCGATACCGCCGGGCGAGACCATGAGCTACAAGCAGGTGGCCGAGGCGGCCGGCAGGCCGGGAGCCTGGCGTGCCGTCGGCAACATCCTGAACAAGAACCCCAGACCCGGGACCGGAGACGGTCAGGTCCCCTGCCACCGCGTGGTGCGCAGCGACGGCGACGCGGGAGGATATTACCGGGGCAGCGAGGAGAAGGTCAGGCTGCTCCGGCAGGAAGGCGCCGACATCTAGCTATTTTTATCCCCCCATCTCAAAAATAAGCCGAAAAGCGACCATGAACGGGGCAGAAGCTCTCATACGCGGAATGGAGAAGGAGGGCGTCGAGCACATATTCGGCATACTGGGCGGCGCCATAATGGATGTCTACGACGTCCTCTACGACAACTCAACGATAAAGCACCTCACCTGCCGCCACGAGCAGGTCGCCGCGTTCGCCGCCAGCGGCTACGCCCGCGCTTCCGGCAGGACCGGGACGTGCATGGCGACCTCCGGCCCGGGGGCCTGCAACCTGGTGACGGGCATAGCCGACTCCTTCATAGACTCCGTACCCGTGGTCGCGGTCACCGGGCAGGTGCCCACCACCGCCATAGGGGGAGACGCCTTCCAGGAGGCCGATATAATAGGCGTAACCATGCCCATAACAAAATACAACTACCTCCTGGAGGACGCGGAGGATGTCCCCAAAACGGTCAAGGGCGCCTACTACCTGGCCGGCACGGGGAGGCCCGGACCGATACTCATAGACTTCCCCAAGGACGTGCAGAGGGCCAAGGTGAAGAAGGCCAAGCACCCCAAGACAATCTCGTTCGAGAGCTACAATCCGGTCCTCAAGCCGCATCCGAGGCAGATAAAGGTGGCCGTCAGGCAGCTGATGGATGCCGAGAGGCCGCTGATACTCTCGGGTGGCGGGGTAATCACGGCCAACGCCTCCAACGAGCTGGTTCGGCTTGCCGAGCTGCTGGGAGTCCCTGTAACCACCACATCAATGGGCAAGGGAACCATACCCGAGGACCATCCCCTGGCCCTGGGGATGCTCGGCATGCACGGCAACAAGTGGGCCAACCTGGCGGTCCAGCAGGCGGACGCAATCTTCGCAATCGGGACCAGATTCAGCGACAGGATAACCGCAACCACGAGACACTTCGCTCCCAAGGCGAAGATAATCCACGCCGACATAGACCCGAGCGAGATAGGCAAGAACGTCAAGGCCGACGTCCCTATAGTCGGCGACGCGGGACTGGTCCTGAAGGGCATGCTGGCCACCGCGAAGAAGGCGGCCAAGAAGGAGTCTCAAAGAAAGAAGAAGCGCACAGAGTGGGGAAAGAAGCTGGACTCGATGAAGACGGAGTTCAAGCAGGAGGTCTGTTTCGACTGCGCCCCCATAAAGCCGCAGAGGATAATCTACGAGGTCCAGAAGATTATCGACAAGGACCCGAAGAACACAATCATAACAACCGAAGTCGGGAGGAACCAGCTCTGGAGCATGCACTACATGAACATAAGAGAGCCGAGGAACTGGATGACCTCCGGCGGGCTGGGCACCATGGGCGCCGGCTTCCCCCTGGCCATAGGAGCGCAGACGGCTCGCCCCGAGGCGAGGGTTCTGAACATGGCCGGAGACGGGAGCTTCCAGATGACGATGCAGGATCTGGCGACCTGTACCTGCAACGACCTGCCCGTCATAAACGTCATCTTCAACGACTCATCGTTGGGCAACGTCCGGATGTGGCAGAAGCTCTTCTACAAGGAGAGATACTCGTGCACCGACCTGGAGAAGAATCCAGATTTCGAGAAGATAGCGGAGGCCTACGGGGCATGGGCCAAGAAGATAGAGAAGCCCGGGGAGATAGGAGACGCCCTAGATGAGGCGCTCAAATCCGGCAAGCCGGCGATAATAGACATCACCGTCGACCGCGACGAGGCCGTCTACCCGATGGTCCCGCCGGGAGGCGTACTCAACGAGATGCTTGACTGAAATGACCAAAACTCACCTGCTTTCGGCCCTGGTGGAGGACAGGCCAGGAGTCATGCAGCGGATATCAGGGATGTTCTCCCGAAGGGGGTTCAACATAGACAACATCAGCGTCGGCCCCGCCGAGAGGGAGGGCTATTCCAGGGTCACCATAAGCGTCAAGGGAGACGACCAAGTCCTGGAGCAGGTGGTCAAGCAGCTGAACAAGCTCATATCCGTCATAAAGGTCAGGGAGTTGGGACGGGAGGACTCGCTCTCCAGGGAGCTCGCCCTCATCAAGGTCAGCACTTCGAAGTCCGATTCCCGAAGCGAGATAGCCCAGTACGTAGACGTCTTCAGGGGCAACATAGTGGATGTTTCTCAAGACTCCATGATAGTCGAGATAACCGGAGACTCCAAGAAGATAGACGCATTCATCCGACTGATGCGGCCCTACGGGATAAGGGAGCTGGCCAGGACCGGCGTCACCGCCATGCGGAGAGGGCCGAAGAAAATCACCGACTCCTTCAGGTAGCTTTTGAATCTCCTCCCGGAGAGGGCTTGCCGATCTGGGACTCGTTCTTGTAGAACTCGTCGATTGCCGCGATGAGCTCGTTGTATTCGAATATCTTGTTGTTGGTGAGGCTGGTGAGTATCTTCTTCCTCTTCTCCAGCTCATTGATCACCTCCCGCTTGCTGACCTTTATCTTTCTGGCCAGCTTGTCCAGGTAGGAGGTCGGGGCCATCTCGTCGCTCTCCACCGCCCTGTCCTTCTTCGGGTCCCACTGGTAGACCGTCCCCAGAAGCACTGTGTCCCCCTCGTGGCCCCCCACCTCCGCCACCTCTGTGATGCGGCGGACGGGACGGTTGTGGTAGTTGAAGATGTTCATTATGACTATCAAATCCAGGTTGGCGACTATCATGGTGGGGACGTTCATGGGGGGGCTTTTCAGCCTGAAGATGACCTCTCTCGACGAGCTGGAGTGGAGGGTTCCCATGCCCTTGTGGCCCACGTTCA
>CAZTIX010000024.1:0-8299 GCA_964613935.1 uncultured archaeon | reverse complement strand
ATCCAGGTCCAGGCTTGGGTGCTCCAGGGTTATGCTGGCAACCGCTGTCACCTCATAACCGAGCTTCCTGTAGTCCAGGTCGGTTATGAAACTGTTTATGACGCCCGATTCGCGCAGGTTACTTATCCGCTCGTGGACGGTCGCGCCAGAGACGCCGACCCTGCGGGCAATCTCGAGGAACGGCATGCGGGCGTTCTTCCGGAGGAGTCTCAGTATGGCGAGGTCGGTCTCGTCAATCCGTAGGTTTTCGGCCTTGTTTTTCATATTTTTCTGATAATCTATTTGTTTAAGGAATAAAAATTAGCAAAATAGTAGGAGTATAGAACTAAAGAGCGCTTCTTTTAAACCCATATTAGCAAAAATCCGATATAATGTTAGTAAAGCCTGTTTCGATAGAGCTGGATTTGAAGGACCCGGACGCCGCATACGCTGCGGTCAGGGGCAAAGACACCTACCTGCTGGAGTCCGCAGAGGGCGGAGAGAAGGTGGCCCGCTACTCGTTCATAGGCTTCAACCCCGCGGCCAAACTGACAATCCGGGACGGCAAGACAGAACTCAGGACCGACGACCCGGGACTGAGGACCGTCGAGGCGAAGGGAGACAACCCCCCGGAAGCGATGAGGAGTGTAATGTCGCAGTTCAGCGGGCCCGGCGGCGGGAAAGCGCGCTTCTTCGGCGGTTTCGTCGGCTATTTCTCCTACGACATGGTGAGAAGCTACGTTGAGCTGGAGGGGCAGAAGGACGTCCTGAACGAGCCGGACTGCGAGTTCGTTCTGGCCAAGAATAACATCATCTTCGACCACAAAGCGGGCCGGACGCTGTTGATTCAGAACGAGTTCGGGCATTGCGACGAGGAGGGGGTCAAGGAGGAGTTGGATGGAATCGCCTCTTCGCTTGAGTTTCCGCGATTGGGTGAGGCCGAGGGGAACAGCCTGGGAATTTCATCCAACATGGGCGAGCAGCAATTCCGCAAGATGGTCAAGAGGGCGCTCGAGTACATAAGGGGCGGGGACATAATACAGACCGTCCTCTCCCAGCGCTTCGAAACCGACTTCGGCGGCGACACCTTCGATGTCTTTAGGAGCCTGAAGAGGATAAACCCTTCCCCATACATGTATCACCTGGACTTCGGCGGCCGCAGGGTGGTCGGCTCCAGCCCGGAGATGCTGGCCAGGGTGGAAGGCAGAAAGGCCCTGACATACCCCATCGCCGGAACCAGAAGGAGGGGAAAGTCCGGGCGGGAGGACAGGGAGCTGGAGAAGGACCTTCTCTCCGACGAGAAGGAGAGGGCGGAGCACCTGATGCTGGTGGACCTGGGCCGCAACGACATTGGGCGGGTGGCCGATTTTGGCACGGTCAGGGTCAACAAATTCATGGGAGTTGAAAAATACAGTCACGTCCAGCACCTTGTGTCCGAGGTGGAGGGGCGACTCGCGGAGGGAAAGGACTCCTTCGACGCTCTGAAGAGCGTGTTCCCCGCCGGGACCGTCAGCGGCGCGCCCAAGGTGCGCGCGATGGAGATAATAAGCGAGCTGGAGCCGTCGCGGAGGGGAATCTACGCCGGCTCCGTCGGCTATTTCTCCTTCAACGGCAACATGGACACTGCAATAAGCATAAGAACTCTGGTCTTCGAGAAGGCCAAGGCCTACATGCAGGCGGGCGCGGGCATAGTGGCTGACTCTGAGCCCGGCAAGGAATATGAGGAAACGGTCAGCAAAGCCGAGGGGATGCTGAAGGCTCTGGAGGGAGGGACGAAATGAGCGTGCTGGTAATAGACAACATAGACTCTTTTGTTTACAATCTGGTCCAGTACATCGGCGAGGAGGGGGCTCGGCCGGTGGTGGCCGACAACAAGACCGGCTTGGATGAAATAGGGAAGATTATAGAGCGGGAAGGAGTAGACAGAGTACTGATATCTCCCGGCCCCAAGCGCCCGGAGGATGCTGGAGTGTCCAACGACGTGATAAAGGAATACGGGCCGGAGATGCCAATTCTCGGAACCTGCCTGGGCCACCAGTGCATAGGGCACTGCTACGGCGGGAAAATCAGGCGGGCGAGGACGCTTATGCACGGGAAGGCCTCCGGCATCGAGCACGACGGGAGGGGGGTGCTGAAGGGCGTCCCCAGCCCGTTCAACGCGGTCCGCTACCACTCTTTGGTAATAGACGGCAAGGGCCTGCCCGACTGCCTCGAGGTCTGCGCGACGAGCCTGGACGACGGTGAGATAATGGCGGTGCGTCACAGGGAGCACCCGGTCCACGGAGTCCAGTTCCATCCAGAGAGCGTGCTGACCGGTGAGGGCAGAAGAATCGTGAGGAATTTCTTGAAACTGTAGCTTTTTAAATCCTCTTCTCTAAATAACCGCTTTATTTCCTAGGTTCTAAAATGCCGGAACTCAAGACGTCTCGGGCTGAGAACCCCCTGACGGGGGCCGGAATCCTGAGATATTTCAACGAAGAGCAGGGCGTGAAGATAGAGCCGATGGTGTTCGTCGGCATAGTGGTCGCGTTCATAGTCTTCGAGCTGGTTCTGAATCTTCTTTAGCCCGCCCGCTAAGCTAAGGCAGAAAGAGCAGAAAAAGGGAAGAAAATAAAAAAGAAATAGAGGGCGGCAGCATCGGCCCTACATACCCATGCCGCCCATCCCCGGAGGCATTCCTCCGGCTCCCGGAGGCATACCTCCTCCGGCTCCGCCGCCTTCGCCTTTGCTGGAGGCGGCTATCACGTCGTCGATGCGCAGAATCAGCTCGACCGCCTCGGCAGCCGACTTGATGGCCTGCGTCTTTATCTTCTGAGGCTCGACGACTCCGTTCTCCCAGAGGTTCTCGGTCTTCCCGTCCATGACGTTGAAGCCCATCTGGGCTCCCTTTGGGTTGTCGTGCTTCGCCCGGAGGTCGACAAGAACGTCGATGGCGTCCATGCCGGCGCTGCCGGCAAGAGCCCTCGGGATTATCTCTATCGAGTCGGCGAAGGCGTTTATGGCCAGCTGCTCCCTGCCGCCGACGGTATCGGCATATTCTCGCAGGCCCTTGGCCACTTCAATCTCCGGTGCGCCTCCTCCAGTCACAATCTTCCCCACGTCTATGGCGGATGCCACCCCGCCTATGGCGTCGGTGAAGGCTCTCTCGGCCTCGTCCACAACGTGCTCGGTCCCCCCGCGTATCAGGACGCTGACTGCCTTGGGGTCTTTGCAATCCTGGACGAATATCATCTTGTCGCCCGAGAATTTCTTCTCCTCGACCAATCCGGCGGAGCCGAGCTCCTTGGAGGACAAATCCTCAACGCTGGTAACGACCTTGGCCCCGGTCGCCTTGGCGAGGGCCTCCATGTCGGACTTCTTGCAGCGCCTGGCCGCAATTATGCCCTTTCTGGCAAGGTAGTGCTGAGCCACGTCGTCGATGCCCTTCTGGCAGAACAGCACGTTGGCGCCGCTCTTGACGATGGTGTCGACCATCTTCTTCAGCATCCCCTCCTCCTGGTCCAGGAAGGCCTGCAGCTGGTCCGGAGACGTTATTCTTATCTCCGCGTCCGTCTCGGTCTCCCTGACCTCCAGGGCCGAATCCAGAAGTGCTATCTTAGCATCCTGGATTTTCTTGGACATGCCGTCGTGCACTATCTCCTTGTCGATTATTATCCCCTGGACAAGCTCGGTGTCGCGGATGCTTGCGCCCTGCTTCTTCTCAAGCTTTATGTTGTCCATGTCTATCGATATCTTGTCGCCCCCCACCTCGGCCACCTGACTTACTGCCTTGACCGCCAGCTCGGCCAGGTACCCCTTGTGGGTCTCGGCGCCCTTTCCGGTCATGGCCGTCTCGGCTATCTTCGCCAGGAGCTCCTTGTCCTTCATGGTGACCTTGTGGGCTATCCTGTCGAGTATCTCTATGGACTTCTCGGCGGAGACCCTATAGCCTCTGACTATGACCGAGGGATGTATTCCCTGGTCCAAGAGCTTCTCCGCGTTCTTCAGCAGCTCGCCCGCGACTATGACCGCGGTCGTGGTGCCGTCGCCCACTTCCTCGTCCTGGGTCTTGGCGACCTCGACGATCATCTTCGCTGCGGGATGCTCGATCTTCATCTCGTCGACAATCGTGGCGCCGTCGTTGGTTATGACGATATCGCCCAGGTCGTCCACGAGCATCTTGTCCATCCCCTTCGGGCCGAGAGTAGTCCTCACGGCCTCGGCCACCATCTTGGCGGCCGATATGTTCATCCTCTGGGCGTCGCGTCCCTGAGTGCGTGAATAGCCCTCGGGCAGCAACACCACCGGTATCTGCTGTTGTGCCATTTTTCCCTCTTGCATTGTTTTCGCCTTTTACAGTTGAGTTTGCTTTAGAATCTGTATTTGCGACAGAATATTAGTTAGTCTGTCTATAAAAAGGTTACTCTTTGCCACAGAATCAATGCTCCCCTAAAAACTCCCCAAGCTTCCTGTACTCTCCCCTGAAAAGCAGCAGGGGTTTCTTCGACTCGTCGGTGTAGAGATTCAGAACTTGGCCCGTGAAGACCGTGTGGTCGCCCTCCTTAACGGCGTCCGCCACCCTGCATTCCATGCAGGCGGCCGCCCCCTCTACCAGCGGCAGGCCGGCGTCGCCGCGGAAGCTTGGAATATTCTCAAACTTGTCCGTGTCGCGGCCGGAGCAGGAGCCGGCGTATTTGGAGAGCTCCGCCTGGTCCTCGGCCAGCAGGCAGACTCCGAACCTCCCGGACTCCTTGACCATGTCGTGGGTGAACCGCTCCGGGGAGATGTTCACCGCCACCAGTTTCGGGGAGAAGGAAACCGGAACGGCCCAGCTTGCCGGCATCGCGTTCTCTTTTTCCCCGTGCTTGGCCGTTATCATCGCCACGCATTCCGCGAACTGGCTCGATGGCGAGCCTTTTGATTTTTCCATTTTTATTCGGCTGTCAAGATGACTTGTCCAGAATCTCCTTCTTGGACGAAAGGGAGTGAAGCTCCTCGAAAGACACAGCGGACAGTCGCCGCTTCTTCTTCTCCCTGGTTATGTGAACTATTCCGCAGTCCAGCACGTCGGCCAGGTTCTTGGCCACCCTGTGCTTGGACCGCAACTCCCCCTCCGTCCGGCTGACCGGAGTTATCACCGGCTTCTCCTCCAGCGCAAAGTCTATGTGGGTGCGAAAGGGGGTGTTGCTGAGCTTGAGGCGGAAGTATTCCTTGACTATCTCCTTCTTGAGCGGGTCGGAAACCGGCAATTCGATTTTGCCTGCCGGCTCCCTGAGCTCCACCGCGCCTATTTCTATGTTCCTGCCGAAGTGCTCTGCCAGCTTCTCTAGCAACTCCTCCCCAATGCGGTTGTGCTTCTCGATTCTGTAGACCGTCTGACCCGTGCAGTCAAGCACCTTCGCCAGGTCCTCCTGGCTCATGCCCCTGTGCTCCCGCAGCTCCTTCAGGGCCTCTCCGTCTATGCTGACCAGGAACTTTCCCCGCTTGGTGAACCGCGAGACTGGTTCACCTTTGAGGATTCTTCTGAACGTGGGGGCGTTAACGCACGGGTTCTCGAACCTGTGATAGAGAATATCGTCTCTCAGCGGCTCCATGCCGGCTCGCTCGCCGACGACGAAGGATTGAGCAGAGAACGCGCGGGCGAACTTCCGGAGTTCGCTCCCCTCGACGGCTCTCAGATTGTCTATGTTGGTCAAGACCTTGACGAAAATCCGGAAGTCCCGGATGCCTATCAGATCGAAGTATCGCCTAAGCCCCTCGTTAAAATAGGCTTCAAATTCCGCGTCGCAGAGTGCGTCCGCAGTCTCCTGCAGGAGCTCAGAACGAGCCATCAGGAGATTAGAGGCGTAGGGATTAAAAATACGATAAGCAGGGGCCAAGACCGTGGACGGAAGACAGTAAAGCGGCAGCGGCTCGTAGCTGGTGTTCTGTTAGGAGCCTCGGGGGCTGAACCCCGTCTAAGACGCTCCAGACGACATTCTACTCAGCGGCACAAGGCCTTACACAGCGCAGATTGATCCGTTCCATCGGCTTCTCCGGAAACCTCAAAAACTATCATAGTTCACCGAAGCCCGTGTCGTTTCTGTGATAGAGCGCGCCTTTCGGCGCAGCCCTTGCAGGCTTGCGCTTTACTGTGCACCAACTTCCTTAGGCTTAAGCCCAAAAGTCGTCCGGCCGCTGCCGGTTTAGTTAGAAGAATCAGGTTTAAAAGCAATAAAAACGGAATTAGGATGTGAAAATAAATTGATGACGTTGCACTGTAGAAATCCTTAAGTTGGATATAGCGGTTAGTAACGGCGAGCTGAACAGGTCGTTGCCTTCCTGCGCGCACTCCCGTCCTATCAAACCCATCTTCTATGGGAGCATAGACCATCTCTTTTCAGGGCAGACTTCGAGCTTAGATGCCTTCAGCCCTTATTCCTGGGGGCGTAGCTGACCAGCGTGCTATACAACAGCTGGTGACCAGAGGCCCCGGCCCCTCGTTCCTCTCGTACTAGAGGGCCCTTCCCCTCAGATGGCCAACACTTCTAACAGGTGCCTCCAAACTGTCTCGCGACGTTCTAAACCCAGCTCACGTGGGTCTTTGATAGGCGAACAACCTTACCCTTGGCTCCTGCTGCAGAGCCAGGATGACCCGAGCCGACAGCGAAGTAACAAGCCTCAGCGTCGATATGGACTCTTAGCTGAGACAATTCCATTATCCCCGGGGTAGCTTTTCTGACAGCCCTAACCCCCATTTCTGAGGTTTAGGGGTTCGTTAAGCCATGGTTTCCCATTTGTGTCTCGTATTGTTAAAGCCACAATCAAGCAGACTTTTAGCTTTATCCTCTACGGCGGATTCCTAAACCGCCTGAGTCTACCATTGGACACCGTCGATATCTTTTCAACGGTGTACCGCCCCAGCCAAACCGCCCACCTGCCGATGTCCCAAAGGTTAGACGCACAGTTCCAAAAGGGTAGTGTTACATGATTGCCTCCACCTGAGCCGGAACCCAGGTTTCGAAGGCTCCTACCTACGCTCTGCAATCAGAGCCGTACGTCAACAACAGGATGCGGTAAAGCTCCACGGGGTCTTCGCGCCCCATTAGAAGTCCCGTGCTTTCTCACACGGATAGTTGGTTCACTAGGTTCCATCCAGGGACAGCGTGGATCTCGTTGCTTCTTTCATGCAAGTCGCCAATTAAGCGACAAGGTATTACGTTACCTTAAGAGGGTCATAGTTACCCCCGCCGTTTACAGGTCCTTCGCACCCTTGAACAGGTTGTTAAGATGCCTGCACTGGGCAGAAGTCACTGATCGTACATAGCGTTTCCGCTCGGCGATCAGCTAAGTTTTTAGTAAACAGTCGGATCCACCTTGTTATTGCAATCAGCCGGAGACGAATCTGCGGCTGACA
This sequence comes from uncultured archaeon, assembly GCA_964613935.1. Lineage (GTDB taxonomy): Archaea > Altiarchaeota > Altiarchaeia > JAFGQM01 > JAFGQM01 > CAZQBY01. The sequence goes on along the minus strand of CAZTIX010000024.1, from coordinate 945 downwards.
CCCCTTTTCCCGAAGTTTCGGGGCCAGTTTGCCGAGTTCCCTTGAATGAATTGTCCTATCACGTCTTAGCCTTTTCAGCCAGGGGCACCTGTGCCAGTTCTCGGTACGATTGCCCAAGGATTCAACAGCTCCATTTTCAGGGGCTCCCGGAATCGGAAAACCCGAAGGCCTTCGCGATTTGAACTGCTTCTCACCGTTACGGCACTCCACAGTTTTACTCCGCTTAGTTTATACCTATCCGGAAGCGTCTGAAGCTGACTAGCGTCGCCGCTCCATCAGGCAGTACGGGAATATTAACCCGTTTCCCTTTCGGCCGCTACGAATTGCGCGCGGCCTTAGGATCGACTGACCCTCATCTGATGATCATTGATGAGGAACCCTAGCCCTTAAGACGCTGGGGATTCTCACCCCAATTTGCTGCTACTACCGGCAGGATTCTTATTCCAACGGGATCCACGCCTCCTCATGGAAACGCTTCTTCTCCCGCAAGACACCTTCCTACGAAGCCGCTTTCGGCGGCTCGAGAGTCTCGGCGACAAGCTTAGTCCCGATTATTTTCGGGGCATGCAATCTCGGCGGGTGATCTGTTACGAACTCCTTTGAGGGTGGCTGCTTCTAAGCCAACCTGCCCGCTGTCTTCGACTAAACACCCCTCCCTTTACACTTAGCTTATGCTTAGGGGCCTTAACTCTCGTCAGGGTTGTTTCCCTTTCGGACGCCAAGCTTACCCCGGCGCCCCCACTCCCGCGGTCTAAAGCGTTGGAGAATTCGGAGTTTGACAAGGAAGTGGAAGGTTCCCCTCCCGTGCTTCCCAATCAGTGCTCTACATCCCCAACCACCTCGCGCGAGGCGGAACTGAGATTCCTTTCGGAAGGAACCCGCTATTACGCTGTTCGATTAGCATTTCACCCCTAACCACAGCTCATCCCCTCGTATCGAACGGCG
>CAZTIX010000023.1:0-8344 GCA_964613935.1 uncultured archaeon | reverse complement strand
GGTACTTGACAGGGAAACGGTCCTGAACCTGGGAAAGCTCGCCAGGATGGTCCCCCTAGCCAAAGACCTCCGCGAGTACGTCATGCGCATAGTGGTGGCCACCCGGCCGGGCAAGGAGAACAAGGCGGCCAGCCAGCACCTCGAATACGGGGCCTCCTCGAGGGCAGGCATAGGGATAGTACTCGCCGCCAAGGCCCGGGCCCTCCTTCACGGCAACAATTTCGTGAGCAAGGAGGACGTGGAGGCCATGGCCTTCCCGGTCCTGCGGCACAGGGTCATCCTCAACTTCGAGTCCGAGAGAGAGGGCATCACGCCCGACGAAGTCACCAAGACCATAATCAAAGAAGTCAAATGAGGCCAATCGGCCCGTTTATTTAATCCCGCCCCGTTAAATTACAGATGATAGACCTGGAGTTCATCAAGCAGCTGAAGAAGCTCGACCTCCTGGCAAAGAAGAAGGTCATCAGCAGCTACGCAGGCGGGCAGCGCTCGGTCAAACAGGGGCGCGGGATAGAGCCCCGGGACCACAGGGAGTATTTCCCGGGCGACGACCTCCGCTTCGTGGACTGGAAGGTCTACGGGAGGACCGAGAAGCTGTTCATAAAGCGTTTTGAAGAGGAGAAGAGCCTGACCACCCACATCCTCGTGGACGCCAGCAACAGCATGAACTTCAAGAGCGGCGAGCGCAGCAAATTCGACTTCGCCTCCATGCTGGCTCTGGGCTTCGCCTATCTGGTGACAAAAGAGAACGAGAAGTTCGCCATGGCCACCTATTCGGACAAGCTGAAAGACGTCATGCAGCCGAAGAGGGGGAGGAAGCAGTTCTTCACCGCAATAGACCTCCTGAACAGCCAGAAGCTGGCCGGTCTGACCGACCTGAAGGAATCGGCCGGGAAGTATGAGTCGCTGATAACGTCCCGCTCGCTCTGCGTTGTGATATCCGACTTCCTCGAGCCGGTGGAGGGCATAAGAGAGGGCCTGACCCACCTCGCCAAGAAGGCCAGGAACCTGCTGGTGGTGCACCTCGCCGACCCGGCCGAGAAAAAGCTCGACTGGCAGGGCGACGTCAAGCTCTACGACCTGGAAACCAACCGGGTAAAGAAGATATTCCTGACCCCCTCCATGAGAAAGAACTACGCCGCGAAGTTCATAAGGCATGTCGAGCGGGTAAGGGGGGTATGCGACTCCTTGGGGGCGGACTTCTTCTCAGTCACTTCCGACCAGCCCGTCTTTGACATATTCTTCAGGATAACCCATCTGACCACAAGGGGTCACACGAGATGATTCAGCTGACCAACGCCTGGGCTTTGTACATGTTCGCGATACTGGTGCCGGTGATAATCCTGTACCTGCTCCGCCCGAAACCGAAAGAGCTGAAGGTGCCCTCGCTGATGTTCATAATGGAGATTGAGCACAAGAAGCGTTTCAGCTCGTTCTTCAGAAGGATAATCAGGGACCCTCTGCTCCTGCTGCAGCTGGCGGCCCTCTCGCTCATCGTCCTGGCCATGGTAAACCCCTTCTACACGAGCACCAGGACGGTGAGGGTGGAAGAGGACGTGGCCGTGGTGCTGGACGTCTCGGCATCCATGCAGGCCGGCAACCGGTTCGCCCAGGCGAAAGAGGCGGCATTGTCCGTCATATCCGGGCTGGAGGAGGATGACAAGGTTAGCCTGATACTGGCGGAGAACGTGCCGGTAGTCGCGCTGAGGCAGGGCTCCAGGGACCGGGCTCTGGACGTGCTGGGGGGAATAGGGCCAAAGGCCACCACGACCGGGCTGGGCGGGGCCATCCTGCTGGCATCGGACATAATCGCCGAATCGGAGGTCAAAAGGAGGATATACGTCTTCTCCGACTTCTCCGGCTACGAAGGCATCGGAGCCCAGGCTGCGCAGAAGAGGGCGTTCGCCAAGGGCATAAGCGTCGAGTTCATAGGGGCGGGCAAGCCGGAGGAGGGCAACCTGGCCATAGTCAACGCCCGCTCGGGCCGAACCGGCGGCAAATGCTTCGCCGAGGCGGTGGTGAGGAACTACGCCTCTTCGGAGGCGGTAGTGGGAGTTTCCATGGCGATAGACGGGTCCGCATCCGCGACCGAGAGCAAGACCTTATCTTCGGACGGGTCGGAGGTCTTCTACCTGGAGAGCGACTGCGGCTCCGCGGCCCACAGCCTCGTGGTGTCGCTCGACACCCGGGACGCGCTGCCGGTGGACGACAAGCACTACGCCAGGGTGCCCGAGGAGGTGGAGCTGGAGGTGCTGCTGGTCAGGGAGGGGGGCGGCGGAAAGCACATAAAATACGCCCTCGAGGCTCTTCGAGGGGTCAGCCTGGACGAGGTCGACCCCCCCGTCTACCCCCAGAGCTACGGCGGCTACGACGTGGTGGTCTTCCAGGAGGCGGAACCGAAGAACATACTTGACGGGACCTTCCACAACCTCCGGGAGTTCGTGGAGGGCGGAGGCAGCCTGATAATCCTGGGTTTTCCCGGCCTCGAGGATGTCCGGCCGGAGAAGCTGGCGGACCTTCTCCCGGTAGAGGCGGCCGAGCAGTCGGGCGCGGGAGCGCCGCCGGAAGTGATGTTCGACCATCGCATACTTAGGGATGTTGATTTGGAGGAGACTCATGTGGGAAGGTTCGTGCGCGCCGACGACAAGGTGGGCTCGATAACCCTGGCCAGGGTCCTCGGCAGCCCGTTCCTGACCCTCTGGGACGTCGGGCAGGGCAGGGTCGTCTTCCTGGGGTCCTACGTGAACGCAAGCTGGAGCGACTTCCACCTGAAGACATCGTTCCCCATATTCTGGTACGACACGCTCCTATGGCTATCCGAGGAAGGGTCGGGCAGGGGGGCCGTCAATTTCAGGACGGGGGAGCAGCTCCCCCTGCTGTCCAACAGGACAAAGAGGGTCGAAAAGCCTTCCGGGGAGGTCGTCGAGGGCATGGACATACTTCTGGACGAGGCAGGGTTCTACGAGGTAGAGGGCGGAGTGATGGTGGCTGCCAGCCTGCTCGACGAGGAGGAGTCCGACATCTCGTTCAGGATAGAGGCAGAATCCGTAGAGGCGGCCTCGCAGTATTCGTCTGAAGAGGCGGAAGAGGAGGTTGTCAACGAGCTGTTCTGGGTGCTGGGGCTCGCGGCTCTGGGATTGGTCCTGCTGGAGTGGTTCTACTACAAACGGAGGGGTTCGCTATGATTCCGGTTTCTTTCATGGGCATAAGCTTCGCCGCCGGGCTGTTCGTCTATCTGGGCATTGCCGCCGTGGCGGTTTTCCTCGCGCTGAACCGCGGAGCTCTGCGCAAGAGGCCGGCCCTGACTATTCTGAGAACGCTGGCCATAGCGGCCCTTTTCGGGCTACTCGCCTCGCCATACATCGCCCGCGAGGAGAGCATCCTGCAGGAGACCACGTCCATACTCATCATAGACGACCGCACCGACAGTATGGAGCTTTACGAGAGGGCTCTCGGCTCGGAGGTGGCGGAGAGCATCGGCTCGGAGGCGAAGAGTGTTACGAAGGTGGACCTGAGGAACATCTCCACCGATGAGAGGAGCGCAATAGGCGACGAGATATACCAGGGGGTCCTGGGGTCCTCCTTGCGCAACAACGCGGTGGTACTGGCCAGCGACGGCCTCAGCAACGAGGGGACGGACCCGCTGGACGTGGCCTCATTCGCCGCCGAGGCGAACACCAGGATATTCCCGCTGGTGCCGGAAAGGCTGGAGCAGGAAGTCTATGTTAAGGGCATGGACGGCTCGAGGAAGTCTCCGGTGAACTCGGAATACGTCGGCAGCGTGCTAGTCGGCAGCGAGGGGCAGGCCGAGTACGGGCTCAGGGTGGAGATAGACGGCGAGCCGGTCCTGGAGACGGAGGTCGTTCAGGGCGAAGGAATTAAAGAGCTCCCATTCAGCAAGGTCTTCAACTCGGAGGGCTCCCACCACATAACGGCGAGCATCACTACCCAAACCCCCGATTCGTTCCAGCGAAACAACGTCTTCCGGAAGGTGGTTGAGGTCATCGAGCGGGCCCGCGTGCTGCTAGTAACTGACACGGCCGGCTCCTCCCTCCAGCAGGTCCTCGAGGACATATACGACGTGGACGTCGCCCAAACGCTTCCCGAAGACCTCGGACCGTACAACGCGGTGGTTCTGGACGACCAGCCGGAGGCCGAGGTTTCCGACACGGAGGCCCTGAGAGACTTCCTCAACAGCGGCGGCGGGCTCGTGGTTGTCGGCGGCAACAGCTCCTATGAGAGGGGAGGCTATTATGAGAGCGGCCTTGAGAACCTCCTTCCGGTGAAGTCGAGGGAGGCGCCGCGCAGGGAAGGGCAGGAGACCAACATCGTCATATTGATCGACATCTCCGGGTCCACCGGCAACCGGGTTGGCGGGGACACCAAGATAGACGTGGAGAAGGCCATAGCGGTGAGGATGGTCAGGGACCTGAGCGAGGATGCCGCAGTAGGCGTGGTGGCCTTCAACTCGGACGCCTTCAGCATCTACTCCCTGAAGAGCTCGCATTCGACGAGCGCGCTTGAAGAGAAGATATCCCGTCTGAGCTTCGGAGGGGGGACCTACGTCCAAAGGGGTCTGACAAGGGCAAGGGGCATGCTGTCCTCGGCCCAGGGCTCCAAATACGTGATACTCATATCGGACGGAGTCACGAACTACCCGGTCCAAGCGTTCCAGGAAGCCAGCGAGATGGCCAGGGCCGGGATGGTTGTGCACACCATAGGGGTGGGCTTCGACACCGACGAGGGCTTCATGCGCGGACTGGCCGACCGGGGCAACGGGGTGTACTTCTCGCCCGACGAGGCGGGCCGGGTAAAGTTCGTGTTCGGCGAGGAGGAGGACGAGGGGGGAGATGGCGGCCCCAGGTTCGTTATAACTGACACTCACCACTTCATAACCGAGGGGCTTAACATGGGCAACGTATCGATATCGGGCTTCAACGAGGTTTCCGCCAAATCCAGCGCGCAGGTCCTGGGAGCGACCTCCGAGCTCCAGCCGCTCCTCTCGGTCTGGAGGTTCGGGCTGGGCCGGGTGGTGAGCCTGACCCTGGACAACGGCCGGAGATGGGCAGGGAGCCTCTACTCGAAGGGGAACTCGAGAATAATATCCTCTGCGGTGAACTGGGCCATAGGAGACCCCGAGAAGCGGGGGGGAGTCAGGCTCGACTGTACAGACGCCGGCGCCGGGGAGACCGTCACGGTGGTGGTCTCGTCGGAGGCGGACTATCCGCCCACGAGGGTCGGGGGCGAGGAGGTCCGCCTGAACCGCCTGGACGACAGCAACTATTACTTCGATTTCGTCGCCGGGGAGACCGGTTTCGTCGAGGTGGAGTCCTCCGGCAGCTCCTGCGAGATTGCGGTCAACTATCCGGAAGAGTACGGAGAGTTCGGCGTGGACATCGAGCTGCTGAGAGCCATGGCGGAGATAACCGGGGGGGCGGTCTACCATAGCGGGGGGATAGCCTCTCTCGCTTCCGAGATATCCGATTATGTGGTGGAGGAATCGACCGGCGCCGTTATCAGGAGGGCCGGCATGCAGCTGTGGTTCGCTCTGGCCGCGCTGCTGCTGTTCTTCGCCGACATGGCGGTGAGGCGCATAAGCGAGATTCGGAGGGGCGGCAAGGTTTAAGTTAGCTTCGCGGCTAATTAGGGCATGTCATTGCTTCTCAAGGGCTGCCGCTTCCTGGCGACGCAGGACTCCGAGAGGAGGGTCCTGGAGGGGGCGGACGTCCTGGTCGAGGGGAACAGAATCGGCGAGGTGGGGAAGAACCTCAGGGGAGACGAGACCATCGACTGCTCCAAATCCCTCGTCATGCCCGGACTGGTCAACACCCACACCCACATCTCCATGGCAAAGCTCCGCGGAGCCGCGGACGACGTCAAGCTGGAGGAGTTTCTGGAAAAGACGGGAAAAATAGACTCTAAGCTCAAGAGGGGGGACGTTTACGGGGGAGCCCTGCTCGGCTGCCTGGAGTCGATAAAATTCGGCACCACCTGCTTTGCCGATTTGTACTACTGGGAGGACGAGGTTGCGAAGGCTGCCGACAAGCTTGGGCTGCGCGCCAATCTCGCCTGGGCCGCTCTGGACAAGGACAAGACCACCCAGAAGGGAGATCCCGTCAAGAACTGCGAGGCCTTCGTCAAGCGCTGGAAGGGCAGGTCGGAGCTCGTCGAGCCGGCGGTCGGGGTCCAGGGAGTCTATTCCGCGTCGGCGGAGACCTATGAGCGCGCCAAGGAGCTCGCCGAGCGGCACGAGGTCAAGACGCACACTCACCTCTCGGAAACGCGGACGGAGGTCTATGAAAACGTAAAGCGAGAGGGGAAAAGGCCCGTGGAGTGGCTGGACGGGCTGGGCTTCCTGAGCGGGCGGCTGACCGCCGCCCACTGCGTGTGGCTGACCAAGAGGGAGATGGATATCCTGGCCAGGCGCGGGGTGAGCCCGTCCCACAACCCAACATCCAACCTCAAGTTGGCGAGCGGCGGGCTTTGTCCGGTGCCGGAGCTGCTGGAGATGGGCGCCAACGTCACCCTGGGCACGGACGGCTGCGCCTCTAACAACAACCTGGATTTGTTCGAGGAGATGAAGATGGCCGCGCTTCTCCACAAGAGCGCAAAGTGGGACGCGACCCTGGTCCCGGCGCAGACCGCCTTAGACATGGCCACAATCAACGGCGCGAAGGCGCTGGGCATAGACGCCGGCTCGATAGAGGCGGGAAAGCTGGCCGACATCATAGTCGTCAATTTGGACAAGCCGCATCTGGCGCCGGTGAACGATGTCGTGAGCAACATCGTCTACTCCATGAGTGGGGCCGACGTGGACGCGAGCATCATAAACGGAAGAGCCGTCATGCGGGAGCGGGAAGTCGAGGGAGAGTTTAAAATCATTGACAAGCTAACATAGGCCGAGAAAAATGAAATCCAAGGTCGGAAATCGCAAGCTGGCCGGGAAGGGCAGGCTCAAGACAGAGTGGGCGGAGGAGCACATGCCCGTCCTGGGGTTGATAGCGGAGCGTTTTAAAAAGGAGAGGCCGCTGGATGGCTTAAGGGTGGCCATGGCCCTCCACGTGGAGCCCAAGACCTGCGTCCTCGCCAAGACGCTCAGGGACGGGGGCGCCGAGGTCGCCGTGACCGGCTGCAACCCCCTCACCACCCAGGACGACGCCGCGGCCGCGCTGGCCGAGGAGAAGGGCATAGTAGTGAGGTGCCGGAGGGGGCAGACCAGGAGGGAGTATTACAAAAACCTCAACAGCGTGCTGGACCTCAAGCCGCATATCACGATAGACGACGGGTGCGACCTGGTATCGCTCGCCCACACCGAGAGGACCGAGCTCCTGGAGGGCATAATCGGGGGCTGCGAGGAGACCACCACCGGCATAAGCCGTCTCAGGGTCATGGAGGCCGAGGGCGCCCTCAAATACCCGATGATGGACGTCAACAACGCTCTTACCAAGCATTTGTTCGACAACCGCTACGGCACTGGGCAGTCCACCATCGACGGCATTCTCAGCGCCACAAACCTCATACTCGCCGGCAAGACCCTCGTCGTGAACGGATACGGGTGGTGCGGCAGGGGCATAGCCATGCGGGCGAGGGGGATGGGCTGCAGGGTCGTCGTGACGGAAGTGGACGAGATACGGGCCCTGGAGGCGCACATGGACGGCTTCGGGGTGATGCCCCTCAAAGAGGCGGCCGGGGTGGGCGACATCTTCGTCTCGGCCACCGGCAACAAGCACGTAATCCGCGGCGAGCACATGAAGCTAATGAAGGACGGCGCGATACTGGCCAACTCGGGCCATTTCGACAACGAGATAGACAAGGGTTTCCTGGAGAAGGGAAAGAAGCGGCGCATCAGAGAGAACGTCGAGGAGTTCATAATCGGCGGCAAGAAGCTCTACCTGCTGGCCGACGGGCGGCTGGTGAACCTGGTCGCGGGGCAGGGCCACCCGGCCGAGATAATGGACATGTCCTTCGCCAACCAGGCCCTGGCGGCCGAGTATCTGATTGAGAACGAGGGCAAGCTGGGGCCGAGGGTCTACCGCATCCCGGACGAGATTGACAGGAGCATCGCCCGGCTCAAGCTGAAGAGCCTGGACATCGGGATAGACTCGCTCACAAAAGAGCAGAAGGCCTATCTGAGCGAGTGGAAGGAAGGAACCTGACTCGCCCGCCACTTTGGACTTTCCCTCGCACGTGCGGGGGTTTCTTCGGATGCGGTGTAAACGGCCTCAGAGGCCTCCGGAGCGCCGTCGCGCAAGAAGGATTATTGTGGCCGCAATAACGATTATTATCGCAAGCGCCCACAGCCAGGTCAGGTCGGCCGGCTGCTCATCGGTCCCTGGGTCCGGAG
>CAZTIX010000022.1:0-8659 GCA_964613935.1 uncultured archaeon | reverse complement strand
GCCGGAGGGTTGGGTGCCCTACCAGGTGGTCTGCGAGAACTGCGGCAAGATAATGACGACGAAGGTGACGGGCTACGAGAACGGAAAGGTCAAATATGCCTGCAAGGATTATAAATTCAAATCCGAGACCGCCAAGGGCTGCGGGCACGAGGGGGAGCTCGTCCCATGCGGCAAAAACGGAAAGCTGGTCTGGAAGAGCGAATGGGCCGCCCAGTGGAAACGGTGGGACGTCGTCGCGGAGGGGGCCGGGAAGGAGTACAACGTCCCCAACTCGGCGTTCTTCGTCAACGCGCACATCTGCGAGAAGGTCTTCGACTATCCGGCGCCCACACCCGTTTTCTACGAGTACATCACCATAGGCGGAGGGGGGAAGATGTCCGCCTCCGTGGGGAACGTGGTCTATCCCCGGGACTGGCTGGAAGTTGCCCCGGCCGAGGCGCTGCGGCTGCTGTTCCTGAAGCGCATAAGCAAGACGCGCGACTTCAAGTGGGAGGACGTCCCCAAGCTGATGGACGAGCTGGACGAGTTGGAGAGAATCTACTATGGGGAGGAAGAGGTCGAGGACGAGAAGAGCGATGCCCATCTGCGCCGCCTCTACGAGATGGCGCTCACCGGCAAGCCTCCCAAGAAGAGGAAACCCCGGGTCCCATACGGAATAGCGGCGATGGTCTCTCAGCTGGTGGACCTGGACGACAGGGAGCGTCTGGTCTCGGTCCTGAGGAAGCTGGGCTACGAGACGAACGAGCGCACCGACGCCATGATGCCCAAGGCGGAGGCATGGGCCAACCGACACGCCCAGCAGTTCAGTCTGCTCAAATCCGTGCCGAAAGAAGCCAAGAATTTGTCAAAGAAGCAGAAGAAGGCGCTGGCAGAACTGGCCGATTTGCTCGAGAAGGAGTGGACAGACAAGGAGTTCGCTAGAAGGATATTTGATACCGCAAAAAAGAACGGCCTGAAGCCGGCCAAACTTTTCAGGGCGATTTACACTGTTCTCCTGGGCCAGAAGCGCGGCCCGCGGGCGGCGCCTTTCATACTGAGCCTGGACAAGGATTTCGCGCAGAAGAGACTGCGGCTGGAGGCCTAGGGTCTCTCACTCACGCTACCGCACCACACGCAAATCAGCGTGCAGCCGGTCTTGGAGGATGGTCGGTGCCGGGCGTCTTTTTTGTTTATCAGAAAATCGCCCTTCCTGTGCGCTCCCCTCTCGTCGGTCAGCTCGCCGTCCAGTATGTACACCCACTCCCAATCGTCGTGCCAGTGGGGAGCGTCCTCGAAGCCGGGCTCGATTTCGAGCAAATCCATCTGAAGGTTGCGCTCGTCGTTCCTGGCCAGGCGCTTTATTCTTATGCCTTCTCTCAGGCGCTCCCACTCGCTCATTCTGTCCTGTCCCTCTTAGAAGCGGCCTTTGCCCTCGCGGCGGCGCCGACCTCTTCGATGCTCCCATAGCTTATCTTGAAGGCCACTTGAGAGCCTTCAGGCTTATGGCTGTGCCGCATCAGGGTTGCCGTCCTTCGGGAGCCGTCCTTGAACAGGTAGATTATTACCTTGCTCCAGTATCGCAGCATGTCCTTGCCCACCGGGACTATGTCTCCTTCGCTGCCGTCCTTAGTGAATTTGGAATAGACCTGATTTGTAATTACAACAGGTATCTTGTGCTTCTTGGCGACCTTCATCAGCTTGGAGAGCTGCTTGCTCAGCTCCTTGTTGGCGGCCTGACGGTCTTCTCCCCCCATCTCAAGGCGATAGAGGGACACCAGGGAATCGACCGCCACGAGTCCCACGTCGTTCTCCCTCATGAGATCCTCCAGCTTCCCTATGGCTATCTTCTGCTCGTCGAAATCGGCTGGCTCCGCCACTATTATTTTCTTGAGAAGGCGGTCCGAATCCTTTCCGGCCAGCTGCCTGAAACGCTCGTAGGAGAAGGAGCCTTCGGTGTCTATGAATATCACTTTTTTGCCCTTCCTGGCCGTCTTGACGCAGGCGGCAAGGCATAAATTGGTCTTGCCGCTGGCCGGTCCTCCGAGGAGCTGTGTCACGGTTCTGGGCAAGAAGCCGGTAAGGTCCTTTATCCCGAATCCCCCAACCATGCTTTTATTTGTTCAAGAAGAAATTAAAACCAAGAGGGGGTTTCGAATGGCAGTCAGGCTGAAGGTCGCCGAGGCGTTCAGAAACGACGTCGGCAGAGGCATAGTCCGCGTTGACGGGAAGGTCATGGAGAAGCTCAATCAGTCCAGCGGCCAGGTGGTCGAGATTATCGGCAAGAAGACTACCCCTGCCATGGTGTGGAGGAGCCATCCGCAGGACGAGGGTCTGGGGCTGATTCGGATGGACGGCTTCACCAGGTACAACTGCGGGACCTCTCTGGGTGACAAGGTGGTCATAAAGCCGAGCGCGCCGAAGGACGCTCAAACGATTGAATTCGCGCCGGCCGAGAAGCTTAGGATATCCGGGAATTTCAACCACTACCTGAAGCATCGCCTGATGGGCAGGGTGTTCGCCAAGGGGGACAGGATAGTCGTGGGCGTACTGGGCTCCTCGATACCGTTCGTGGTCACGAAGACCAGTCCCTCGGGAGTGGTCAATATCAGCGAGCTCACCAAGGTGTCGGTGGAGGGCAAGCCCGTCGAGGCGGAGAAGGTCATGCCCAAGATCACCTACGAGGACATCGGCGCCCTGGGCAAAGAGATAACGAAGATAAGGGAGATGGTCGAGCTCCCCATGAAGCACCCGGAGCTCTTCAAGAAGCTCGGCATAGAGCCGCCCAAGGGAATACTTCTCTACGGTCCCCCGGGGTGCGGGAAGACCCTGCTGGCCAAGGCCGTGGCCGGGGAAGTGGACGCCAACTTCGTGGTCATAAACGGCCCGGAGGTGGTCAGCAAGTGGTACGGGCAGTCGGAGCACAATCTCAGGAAGGTCTTCCAGGAAGCGGAGAAGAAGGGTCCGTCGATAATATTCATAGACGAGATAGACGCCATAGCGCCCAAGAGGTCCAACGTTCACGGCGAGGTGGAGAAGAGGATAGTGGCACAGCTGCTCACCCTGATGGACGGCCTGGAGGCAAGGGGGAACGTCATAGTCATAGGCGCAACCAACCGGGAGGACGGCATAGACATGGCCCTTCGCAGGCCGGGCCGGTTCGACCGGGAGATAGCCATAGGGGTCCCGGACCGCGAGGGCAAGAAGGAGATACTCCAGATACACACCCGCAGCATGCCTCTGGACAAGGGCGTGAGGCTGTCCGAGATGGCTTCGGCGGCCCACGGATTCGTGGGCGCGGATCTGGCCGCTCTGGTGAAGGAGGCGGCCTTCGGAGCCCTCAGGCGGAACCTCCCCGACATAGACCTGGACAAGGATGAGATACCCGAGGAGGTCCTGGAGAAGCTCACGGTCAATCGCAAGGACTTTCTGGAGGCCTTGAAGAACGTCGAGCCCTCGGCCATGAGGGAGGTCCTGGTTCAGACTCCGGATACTGGATGGAAGGACGTGGGCGGGCTCGGAGGAATAAAGGAAAAACTGGGAAGAATCGTCGAGGGTCCGATAAAGAATCCGCGGTCGTTCAAGCGCTTCGGAATAAACCCGCCCAAGGGCGTCCTGCTCTACGGTCCCCCGGGGTGCGGGAAGACCCTGCTGGCCAAGGCCGTGGCCGGTGAGAGCGAATCCAACTTCATAAGCGTCCGGGGGCCGGAGGTCCTGAGCATGTGGGTGGGCGAGAGCGAAAAGGCGGTAAGAAAAATATTCAAGAAAGCACGGCAGGTGAGCCCGTGCATAGTCTTTTTCGACGAGGTGGACGCCCTGGCAGGAGTGAGGGGCATGAACAGCTCCCGCGTTTCCGACCATGTGCTGAACCAGCTCCTGACCGAGATGGATGGGATAGAGAGGCTGGAGAACGTCATAGTCCTGGCGGCCACCAACCGCCCCGACCTTCTGGACCCCGCGCTGCTGAGGCCGGGCCGGTTCGACCAGATGCTTTTGGTGCCTCCCCCCGACGCGGAGGCGAGGAGAGAGATCTTCGAAGTCCATGTGCGGGGAATGCCGGCCCACGGCGTCGATTTCGACGAGCTGGTATTGGTGACGGAGGAATACAGCGGAGCCGACATCGAAGCCGTCTGCAGGGAGGCCGCCTATCACGCCATGGATGCCGGAAAAAAGAGTGTTGAGCAGCCCGACTTCGCCGAGGCCCTAAAAAGAGTGAAGCCTTCGGTGAGTCCCAACGACGTGAGCTCTTACGAGAAGTACATGGAGGAGCAGAGCGGGGCCAAGCTGAGCGGGCCCAGTTACGCCTGAAGAGCTTTTTATTGTCCAAAAGCTGAAATTATAAGCTCGTTGAATCAAGCTGAACCCGAAACATGGACATAGAAGGCGCTAAAACCGCGGTTTTCGGCATAGGCGGGGCCGGATGCAGGATACTGGAGGGACTGGCTGAAGCCCTGCCCGCAAACAGCGCACTTGTGGCCCTGGACCGGAGCCGCGATGAGCTGGACAAGTTGCCGGAGCGAGTCGAGAAGGTCAAAATCGGTGAATCTTTGTCAAAATGCGGAAGCTCCGGCGAGGTGCGGGAAGCCCTCAGCGGGGAGCTAAGCGGCATAGAGGACTCTCTCGAGGGCGTGAACATGGCCGTGCTGGTCAGCGGACTGGGCGGGAAGACGGGGAGCTGCATCGGGGATTTCATGGCGGAGCTCTGCCGAAAGAAAGGCGTTTTCACTCTCTCAGTAACCGTATATCCCCTCGCCAAAAAGACCGACTCGAAGAGGATGGAATCCTCGGTGAAAAGGATGAGGGACCGGGTGGACGGACTCCTCGTAGTGGACAATAACCTCAAAAGAGGGAAGGGGGGTAAACCCATGCTGACTGTCTTCAACAGCGTCAACGCGGCGATTGGCGATTTGATTTTCGGCCTCGTGCTCTCCGTCTCCAACGCAGCCTCCATGAGCCTGGGGAAGGGCGAGCTGGAGCATTTCTTCCACGGAGACGATTTCTTCGTGGTAGCTTCGGGCGAGGGGCCGAATCCGGAGGAAGCGCTGAAGAAGGCTCTGGGAGAAGCGGACCTATGCGTCGAGGCCGCAAGCATAAAGCGAGTCATGATACTGCTGCTTTCCCCCACCGACCCCAACATCAAGGAGATGCGCGGCTTGAACAGCGCCGTCCAGGACCGCCTCAAGCCGGACAGCGTCAAGTGGATAAGCGCGGCCTCGGAGGGGAATGCCAGGGTAATCTTGGTCTCGGCCGCCAGCGAGCTCCCCCTGGTCCAGAGCATCGAGCTTCCCGATGAAGTAGGGGAAGGCGAGGAAGGAGAGTCGGGAGGAGGGAAAGAAGCGGAGGCAGAAAGCCGCCCAGATGAAGGAGGCGGATTCGAGGAGTTCCTGGCCATGCAGGCGAAAGAGAGGGACAGGGGTGGAAAGCCCCGCAGCCCGGCCCTGGTCGGACTGTCGCCTAGTGGGGAGGGCCGCAAAGAAGCGGGTCGGGGAGAGCACGGGTCCGGAGAGGACGACATCGCGGACAGCCTGAGCCCGGGGGGGGCGGATGCCAGAGAGGAGCTGAGCGAGGAGGAGGAAATCGAGGAGATAGTGGACGAGTTGGTAGGGTTTCCCAGCTACAGAAAGAAGGGCCAGAAGAAGCTCGGGGATTACGACGAGCTTGGGATAGATTACATTTAGATTCTCTTAATCGGGGCATCTGCCGGTTTTCGTTCCGGAGACTCGGGATTCCCGGAGGCGTATCCCACGGGTATGAGTGCGACGGGCCTTAGGTTTCCCGGAATCTCCAGCGCTTCCGATACCGCTTCCTCGTCAAAAGCTCCTACCCAACATGTGGCCAGCCCAAGAGAGGTGGCGGCTATCAGGATGTTCTCCGCGGACGCGGCGGCGTCCTGGACCGAGTAGAGCTCCCGGCCCCTTCTGCCGTATCGAGACGACGCCGAGGCCGAATCCGCGCATACAGTGATGACCAGGGGGGCCTCCAAGGCCTGCTGACCGCGGGCCGCCCGCTTCAGGGCGCCTCTGGCGCCCTCGTCTCTCACAAAGTAAAAGTATCTGGACTGCAGGTTGCCGGCCGAAGGCGCCGCCATGGCGGCTTTGGCCAGCAGCTCCTCCTTTTCCGCCTCCACATCCGCCTTCCCGAAGGAGCGCACACTGCGCCTCTCAAGGATTGAGCGGAGCGTCTCGTTCTCCTCACCCATTCTTGGCCGCTCGAAAGACGAACATTATTCTCTGAATGGAGGTGACGTTGGACAAAATAGCAGTCGCCGCTATCAAGTACACGAGGAAAACTAGGTTGAAATGGCCCAGCACCATTCCGGCGAGCAGCAGGCCCAGCCGCTCCGCCCTCTCCAGAATCCCGCCCATGAGCCGCTGCCTTTCGGGGTCGGTGACGACTCCGCGATGGTCCGCATAGGCCCTCACGAAGACGGGCATGAGCCCCCCGAAAATCAGCAGAGCCAGCCAGTAGGTGTGTGGCATTAGTATCTCGGGGGCGTAGTTGTTGGCGAGGAACACCAGAAGCCCGCCGTACAGCAGCATCTCGACATACCTGTCTATAACTCCGTCAAGGAACGCTCCCAGGCTGCTGACGGCTCCGGTCACCCGGGCCACCGCTCCGTCTATGGCGTCTATCAGGCCGGAGAGTATGAAGAGCGCAGCACCGAGCAACAAACCTCCGTAAGCCAGTGATATGAATCCGAGGACCGCAGGCACCAGGGATATGAGGGTCCAGGCGTTCGGGCTCAGACCTATCTTGGAAAAGAGCATGCCCAGCTTAACGCTCCACGCGCCCCCCGCTCCTGCCGCTTTCAGCATCTTGATTACCTTTCCCTCTCGCCCCTAATAAACTCCTCGACCATTTGCTTGGCCAGAGAGTCGGGATACTGGACCGGCGGAGATTTCATGAAATAGGCGGAGGGCGAAACGAGCATCCCTCCAACCCCCCTTTCCAGGCCCAGCTTCGCGCATCTTATGGCGTCGACTATGACGCCCGCGGAATTGGGCGAGTCCTCAACCGACAGCCGCAACTCCAGGTTCATCGGCACGTCCCCGAACTGCTTGCCCTCCATCCGGATGAAACAGACCTTGTTATCCTTCAGCCAGGGGACGTGGTCCGACGGTCCGACATAGATGTCCTCGTCTGGCAGGCGCTGGGGCAGCTGGGACTGAACCGCGTTGGTCTTGGATATCTTCTTGCTCTTCAGGCGGGAGCGCATTAGCATGTTCTGGAAGTCTGTGTTTCCGCCCACGTTGAGCTGATAGGTGTGGTCGAGGGGCTGCCCGCGGTCGACGAATAGTTTCGTCAGGACCCGGTGGACTATGGTCGCGCCCACCTGGGACTTGATGTCGCTGCCGATGACCGGGACCTTCTTCTCCTCGAACTTCTTTATCAGGTCTTTCTCCTCCTGGATGAAAACCGGAATCGCGTTTATGAAGGCCACGCCCGCCTCCATGCACTGCTCGGCGTACCAGCGCAGGCCCTGCTCCGAGCCGACGGGCAGGTAGCAGACGCATACCTCCGCCCCGCTCTCCTTCAGCTCCTCTTTGACATTGACGGGCTTCTGCTTGGGATCCACCAGGAAGGCGTCCCTGACCGTGTCGCCCACGCCATCCAGGACCGGGCCCTTCTTGACCTCAACGCCCCATTCAGGGACATCGCTGAACTTGGTCGTGCAATTGGGCGGAGAGAAGATCGCCTCGCTGAGGTCGGTCCCGACCTTGCGCCTGTCCACGTCGAAGGCCGCAACGAACTCGATGTCGCTGAGCTTGTAGCCGCCCAGGACGTTGTGCATCAGACCGGGTATGAGCTCGTCGGTCGCGCCGGTATCCTTGTAGTATTCAACGCCCTGAACCAGCGAGGAGGCGCAGTTGCCGATGCCCACCAGGGCGACCTTTATCTTTTTGCTCTTCTTTTCACTCATTTTATGGATGTAAATTTTACGGCTGTAAAATATCAGCGTAAATATACGCTCGGGCTATAAAAACCGCAACACTCGCACGTGCGATTTGCGCCAGGGGCGCAAAGACTGTGCGAGACCGGAAGTCTCGCACATGCGATGCGCACCCTTCAGGTGCGCAGACTGTGCGAGACCGGAAGTCTCGCACATGCGAGGGTTGGGCGATGGGTTAGTGTTCCTGCCTCCAGAGCAGGTCTGAGAGCTCCCAGCGCTCCCGCACCACCCTGGCCTTGCCGTCTTTGACTATGACTTCCGCCGGTTTGAGGAAGGAATTGTAGGTCGAAGACATAGCGTAGCCGTATGCACCCACATCCATTATCGCCAAGACGTCCCCCTCTTCCGCCTTCTGCACTTCCCTGTCTCTGGCGAAGAAGTCGCCGGTCTCGCAGATGTTGCCCACGACATCGACCTTCTCCTTCTTGCCATCCATCCGAGAAGCGTTAACTATGCGGTGGTAGGCGCCATACATCATCGGCCTCACCAGGTGGGCCATGTTCGTGTCCAATCCCAAGAACTGCTTTCGGGGATTCTGCTTTTCAAATTGCTTCCTTCTGGATGGAGTTAATCGTATGAACGAGCCTGGCTTCATCCGGTTCCAGAAAGCCGACATCGAACCCCACAACCTTGGCTCCGGCTTCTGAAAGCTTGGTAACCAAATCGGCAATCTTCGATCGGGGCCAGACCCATTTGCCCTGTTCTTCAAGGCTCTTTTCATCGATAACGGCC
>CAZTIX010000021.1:0-8903 GCA_964613935.1 uncultured archaeon | reverse complement strand
CTTCGACATCTTGTCGTCCAGCAGGGTGCAGTTCGTGCTGACCGAGCTGGCTATCCCGCGCCTAGTGAGGCTTCTCACCAACTCGGGGAGCTTCTTGTTCATGGTCGGCTCTCCAGCGAACCAGAACTGGACCTTGCGAACGGATTCGGGGAGGGTCCGGCAAATGAATTTGAAGTCTGAGACGTCCATGAAGCCCCTCTTCCTCTTGAGGTTGGGCGTGGGGCAGAGGGGGCAGGCCAGATTGCAGAAGTTGGTCGCCTCGACCTGCACAGTGCTCGGGCCCCGCAGCCGCAGGAGGAAATCTGGGGCATACTTCAGTCTCGGTCCGAAAATCCGGGATTTCAAAGAGCTCATTTCCTGGCCTCGAAAAGCAGGGTCGTGCAGGAGCGGTTGCCGACCTTCTTAATTCTATCCAGCAGGTTAAAAATCACCCCTGCCTTCCCGGCGAACATGCCCATCACGGCGAAGTTGCCGTTCTTCCGTTTCGTTTGAATTTTTGAGAAGTCCTTGAACAGCAGCTCTATTCCCTGGTGGGTGAACCGCCAGTAGTCGCGATTGGAGTGGTAAGGGTGGAACATCGGAACCTCCCCCCGGATTCTGCCGCCCTTCTTCAGCACCCGCCGAAGCTCGGAGACGGCCTTGAAAGGGTCTTCTACGTGCTCCAGCAGGTTCTCGCAGAGTATCTCGTCGAACCGGCCATTCTTGTAGGGCAAGCCCATGACGTTCGCCTTCTCCACGCCTTCGCGCGCTTCTATGTCGGCGTTGACCCACCCTTCCAGGACGTTCCCTCCGCATCCGATGTTGAGCTTTCCGGAGTTGCTTCCTTTCTTTAATTTGCTTTTCATTATTTTTCCCAGAAGACGCACTATTTTGCTTATCGTCCAATAAAACCCAAAAGCCGGCTCAAACCCGCAAGCTTAACTTAAAGCATTTAAATAAGCCTATCTTCTAAAAACCCGCATCCTTCTAAGAATGGCTCTTAGACGCGCGCATTGCTACAGATGGGACAGCCCCGCGTACACCAGGGTATCCAATAATCCGGCCGACTCCTTCGTCACGGGGATACCCGGCATAAAGATTACCAGGTTCGACATGGGCGACCCCAACGGCGACTTCGAACTCAGGCTCGACCTTCTCAGCAAGGAGGACGTCCAGCTCCGCCACAACGCTCTCGAGGCGGCCAGGACAACCTGCGTGAGGCACCTGGAGAAGACGCTCGGTCGAAAGGGCTTCTACTTCAAAGTGCGCGTCTACCCCCATCATATAATGCGCGAGAACAAGATGGCGACGGGGGCCGGCGCCGACCGTGTCCAGAGCGGGATGCGCGACTCCTTCGGAAAGCCGGTGGGGCAGGCGGCCAGAGTCAAAAAGGAGCAGGCTATAATGTCTGTCTCCGTTCCGAGGGACAAGGCGGACGTGGCCAGGGAAGCCCTGCGCCGAGCCAACGCAAAACTTCCCGGCAAGACGCACGTCAAGGACGTTTCTTTGAAAGAGAAGAGCAAAAGCTCTTAAACCAATACCTTTTCAGTTGCGCTCCTTCCCTTTCTTCCCGGCATTGCGCCATTTGGCCAGTTCCAGGTATATGAACCCGACGGACGACAGGACGGCTATCAGAACCAGCAGGCCCGGCTCTACCGGCGTTATGTGGGTGAGCTCCCCCAAGCTGATTGACGTCCCGGGGACGCCTACGGGGGCGTAGAGCAGCAGGAGCACTATTGCCAGCGAGAAGCCCACCGCGGCTATCAGGTACTTGTTCTTGGCTATACCCACCTTGAAGGACGGGTATCTTGTGGACCTTGAGGCGAACGCCTGGTACATCTCGAAGAAAGCCACCGACAGGAATGCCACCGTCTGAGCTTGGAACTCGTTTTGCGTCGCTCCCCACACCCACATGAAGAGCCCCATAGTGACTATTATCATCAGCAGCGGATACCAGACCACGAAGGGCCTCAGGCCCCCGTATATCGGCTCGCTCTTGGACCGCGGCGTCCTCTCCATGGCACCCGGCTCGAAGGGGTCCACCCCCAGAGCCAGGGCGGGGAGCCCGTCGGTCACCAGGTTTATTATCAGTATCTGCGAGGCGGTGAGGGCATAGGGCGCTCCGGGGATTAAGAACGAGAGGAACACGATTCCCACCTCCCCGATGTTGCCCGAGATGAGGTAGGCGAAGAACTTTCTTATGTTGTCGTAAATGCCCCTCCCTTCCTCGACCGCTCTCACGATGGAGGAGAAGTTGTCGTCGGTCAGGACCATGTCCGAGGCCTCCTTGCTGACGTCGGTGCCGGTTATTCCCATGGCCACTCCTATGTCCGCTTTTTTGAGAGCTGGCGCGTCGTTGACGCCGTCCCCGGTAACCGCCACGACGTTCCCCTTGGCTTGCAATGCCTCGACTATCTTGAGCTTGTGCAGCGGGGAGACCCTGGCGTAGACCGAGACCTCGTCGACCAGCTTCTTCATCTCTCCCTCGCCGGCCTTCTCTATCTCCGGCCCGGTCATTACCCTGTCCCCTTCGCCGTAGATTCCCAGCTCTTTGGCTATAGCCTTGGCGGTGAGCTTGTGGTCCCCCGTTATCATGACCACCCTTACGCCGGCGCTTTTGCATTCGTCTACTGCATCTCTGGACTCCTGCCGGGGAGGGTCTATCATGGCGACAAGCCCCAGGAAGGTCATGCCCTCTTCCGCGTCTTTCGGTGAGGCACCCTCTTTCTTAGCCAGTGCCAGCACCCGGAACGCCTGCGCGGCGAGCTCTTCGTTCTTGGAGAGCACCCGGTCCCTGAGCTTCTTGTTGAGCTTCCTGCGCCTGCCCTTCGAGAGCAGCTTCGAGCAGCAGTCTATAAGGACGTCGGGCGCGCCCATACTGTAGGCCACCCGCTCCCCACCCTCGCCATTCTTGTATATCTTGGTCTTCCTCTTCCTCTCGCTTGAGAAGGGAATCTCGTCCACCAGGGAATACCTGTCTTCCGGCCCCTCTCTTCCCCCCTTGGCCGAGACCACGACGACCGCCGCCTCCGTGGGGTCTCCGGTGATGTTCGATTCCTCGTCGACCGTCGCGTCGCAGACTAGGGCTCCGGCGGTGAAGAGCTCCTCCAAGTCGCCTTCCGGCTCGGCGGCCTTGCCGTCTTTCCTGAACCCTCCCTCCTTGCCGTAGCCGTCGCCCTCCACCTCATAGAAGCCGTCCGGGGTCCAGACCCTTCTCACAGTCATCTCGTTCTTGGTCAGGGTCCCGGTCTTGTCCGAGCAGATTATCGTGGTCGAGCCCAGGGTCTCCACGGCCGGCAGCCTTCGTATTATGGCGTTGTGGGAGACCATCCTGCGTATCCCGGTGGCCAGGGCCACCGTCACCACTCCCGGCAGCCCCTCGGGGACCGCCGCGACGGCCAGCGCGACGGCGATGATGAACATCTCCTGGAAGGGCGTCCCGCCCGACAGCATCCCCACGACCAGGATTATTCCGGCCACCAGGAGGACCACCACCCCTATCTGCTTGCCGAGCTTGTTGAGCCTTTCCTGCAGGGGAGTCTTCTCCTTCTTTATCTCCGCCAGATTCTCGGCTATCCTGCCCAGCTGGGTCTTCATCCCCGTGGCCACCACCACTGCCTTGCCCCTTCCATAGACGGCGTTGGTGGCCATGTAGAGCATGTCGGTCCGGTCGGCCAGCGCGGTGTCGCTCTTGAGCGCCTTGGTGCTCTTCTCCACGGGGGTGGACTCGCCAGTGAGGGAGGACTCGTCGCATCTCAGGTCGTTCGACTCCAATATGCGCAGGTCGGCGGGTATCCTGTCTCCAGCCTCGACCACGACGACGTCTCCGGAGACCAGCTCGCTGGCCGGGACTTCCCGCACCTTCCCTCCGCGCAGGACCCTCGCTCGCGGGGTCATCATGCTCTTGAGCGCCTCCAGCTCCCTCTCCGCGTGATACTGCTGGTAGAACCCGATTATGACTATGAACACCACGATTACAAGTATGAGGCCCGCCTCGATAATCTCCTCCATGCTCCCCTCCGAGAGCCCTATGCCCATGGAGATGACCGCGGCCGCTATGAGCAGGAGTATCAGGAAGTCCCGGAGCTGTTCGGCGAGAATCTGTAGCTTGGTGGTACCCTTCCCGGCCGCGAGCTCGTTCGGCCCGCTCTTCTCGAGCCGCCGGGCCGCCTCGCTCTCCGAGAGGCCCCCCGACCGGCCGCCCACTTCCGATAGAGCCTCCTCGGTGCCGAGTGCGTGAAAATCGGGCATGCTAAGATTACAGGGCCTTTGAATTAAAGGTTTTGCCGGCACTGGGGAAAGGTTTTTATACCCTCTCCTATTATTCTCACGGGAAGCGATTCCCGGGCGTCCGCAGATTCGTCTCTGGAACCCCCAACACAGCGATTGATTACGAATTCTGATGCGGGCGTCCTGCTTCCCCCTCTTTTCGCTTTTTTCTAACCCAAACTTCAAATTATGCGCAAAAACAGCAGGGGGCAACGTTCTATCCTTGTTAGCGAGGTTAGATTGGATTATACGAAATGGTCAGAAGAAACAGGGGCAAGCGGGGCGGACACTCCCGCCAGAAGCTTAGCAGGCATCGTGAGAAGACGACGGTAAACCAGCTACTGCGCAAGTACGAGGTCGGCGACAGGGTCATAATAGACATAAACTCTTCAGTGCAGGACGCTATGCCGCATCCGCGCTACCAGGGCAGGGAAGGAGAGATAACGGCCGTGCGGGGGAGTTCCTATAGCGTGAGCGTCACGGACGGCGGCAAGAGAAAGACGCTGATTACCACGTCCGCGCATCTTAAAAAGGTTTAAAAATGAACAAGAAAGAGCTCTATTCCGAGGAGCCGGTAACCTTGCCGGAGGTCAAAAAACTCCTGTCCGCGATATCCAAGGACAGGGAGGAGCTGGAATACGTGCAGAAGAAGTCGCTCGAGCATGCGCAGCATCTTAGCAAGGCCTCTTACAAGGACGCGGCCGAGATGGTCGACGAGATGGTGGAGACGGGCCTTCCCAAAGAAAAGGCAATAGAGGTCGTCAACTGCATGCCCGCTAACCGGGACGAACTCAGGGCGTTCTTCTCCAAGGAGAGGAAGCAGCCGGAGACGGAAGCGGTCGACAAGATACTCGAAATACTGGACAAGCGCAGGTAACGGGCGCTGCGCCATAAAACAAAAAACATGGAAAGAGAGGGTCGAGAGGAGAAGATTCGCGAAGAGACGGCCATAGTGCTGGATTATCTGCCAGAGGGGATAACCTCTCTCCCGGTCTACAAGAGATATCCGGTCGCGCAGACAGTCGGGACCAGGTATTTCGTGCTGCTGGAGGTGACCCCCAAGCAGGGGGTCGGCTTCAAGGCCAGGGAAGAAGTCTACGTCGGAGACGGAGAGCGCGACAAGGTCAGGACCATAAAGAAGAGGCTCGAATACGGGGAGCTGACCGCCACGGCGCGCAACGAGCTCCCCGACGTGGTGGACGAGCTTGTGGAAAAGAGCGAGCAGAAGTTCGTGGAGTTCTTCAACAAGTCGACGGCAATCAGCCTAAAGCATCACCAGCTGGAGCTGCTGCCCAAGGTGGGTAAGAAGCATCTCTACAAGATTCTGGAGGAGCGGGACATCGAGCCCTTCAAGAGCTTCGAGGACATAGACAAGCGGGTCAAGGGCCTCCCCGACTCCAAAAAGCTAATCAAGGACCGGATTTTGGAGGAGATACAGGAGGATGTGGGCCACCGGCTCTTCGTCCCGGATTTCGGCAAAGACAGATGAGCAAAGGCGTTGAGAGTCAACAAAACGCAAAATGGACTTCTCTGGAGCATACACGGCAATCGTCACGCCCTTCGGCGAGGACGGGTCGCTTGACGAAGATGGCCTTCGGAACAACATAAAGTTCCAAATAGCCGAAGGCATAGACGGGCTTGTGCCGGTGGGGACCACTGGAGAATCCCCGACCCTCAGCCCCGAGGAGCACGAGCGGGTGGTAGACATAACAGTGGAGGAGGCCGAGGGCGAGGCGAAGGTAATCGCCGGGGCCGGCTCCAACAACACCAAGGAAGCCATAAGATACACCAAGCACGCCAAGGAAGCGGGCGCAGACGCGGTCCTGCTGATATCCCCCTATTACAACAAGCCGACCCAGGAGGGCCTTTATCAGCACTACAGGAGGATAGCCGAGGCCGTGGACATCCCGCAGATAGTCTACAACGTCCCTTCAAGGACGGGAAGGAACGTGGAGGCAGAGACCACCCTGCGGCTCAGCAAGCTCAAGAACGTGGCGGGAGTGAAGGAGGCCAGCTGCGACCTCGAGCAGATAATGAGAATACTCAGGGACGCGCCCGAGGACTTCGTCGTCCTCAGCGGCGAGGACAGCTGGACCTATCCCATTCTCAGTCTGGGCGGCCACGGCGCCATATCCGTCTCCTCCAATGTCATCCCGAAGGGCCTGAGGAAGATGATACACAACCACTTCGACGGGCATATCGAGGAGTCCAAACAGCTTCATTACAAATACCTGGACCTGAACAAGGTGATATTCGTGGAGACGAATCCCGGACCCATAAAGGCGGCCATGGAGATGATGGGCATGCCGTCGGGCAAGCCGCGGCTGCCGCTGGTCGAGCCCGGCCGGGAGAGCAAGGACCGGATAGGGGAGGTTCTTCAGAATTTGAACCTATTATGACCAAGATAGCGATTTCTGGAGCCTGCGGCCGCATGGCGGGACAGGTCCTCAGGAGGGCCGCAGAGGATGAAAACCTCGAAGTGGTCGCCGCCATAGATGCCCCCGACAGCCCGCACCTGGGCGAGGACATAGGCGAGGTCCTTGGCATTGGGGATATCGGCGTAAAGGTCACAGGAGCTGACAATCTGGACAAAGTGCTTCAGGAGACCAATCCCGATTTTCTGGCGGATTTCACGAACCCCGAAGCCTCAGTCAGCAACGCCGAGATGGCCGCCGCCAACAAGGTCGGAGTCGTCGTCGGCACGACGGGGTTGAGCGGCCCTCAGACCTCCGCAATAACGGAAGCAGTCAAGAAGAACGGCGTGGCCGGGCTGATAGCCCCCAACTTCTCGGTCTGCGTGAACCTGTTCCTGAAGATGGCCGCCGAAGCTGCGAAGTCGCTGGAGGGGTACGACATAGAGATAATCGAGGCTCACCACCGGTTCAAGAAGGACGCCCCGTCCGGGACGGCCAGGAAGCTGGCCCGAACCGTCGCCGACGCCACCGGCCGCGATTTGGGCAAGGCCGGCGTCTACGGGAGGAAGGGCATGGTGGGAGAGCGGAAGCCGGAGGAGATAGGGATACACTCGGTGCGGGCCGGCGACATAGTCGGCGACCACGCGCTCGTATTCGCCACCCTGGGTGAGCGCATGGAAATAAGGCATCAGGCGCACTCAAGAGACGCCTTCGCTTACGGATGTCTGCGGGCCATAAAGTGGTTGGCAGGCCGGAAGCCGGGCGTCTACGGCATGGAGGACGTGCTGGGCCTGTAGCGGCGTCAAAGCGTAACGTTAAAGCAAAGAATCAGGATGAACATAGAGTATTCGGACAATCTCGGCAAGATACCCCCCTACGCCTTCGCGGAGATATCCAAGAAGAAGAAGGCGATGGCGGCCAGGGGCGTCGACTTGATAGACCTGGGCATCGGAGACCCCGACCTGCCCACCCCCAAGGGCGTCCGCGAGGCGATGAAGGAGGCCGTGGACGACCCCGGCACGCATCGCTACCCCATGGATTCGGGGAGGCCGGACTTCCGGGAGGCATGGGCAAAGTGGTGCGACAAGAGGTTCGGAATAAGCCTGGAGCAGAGCCAGATGCAGGCCCTCATAGGCTCGAAGGAGGGGTTGTGCAACATGGCGCGCGCGTTCGTCAACCCCGGCGACAAAGTCCTGGTCCCCGACCCCGGCTATCCCGGCTACGCCAACGGCGCTGTCCGGCTTTCCGGCGGAGTGCCCGTGAAAATGCCTCTGAAGGAGGGGAACGGCTTTCTGATAGACCTAGACGCGATAAACAAGAGTGACGCCAAGGAGGCCAAGATGATGTTCATAAACTATCCCAACAACCCCACGGCAGCCGTCGCGGACGAGGACTTCTACGGGCATGCGGTGGATTTCGCCGAGGACTACAACGTCATAGTTGTTAGCGACAACGCCTACAGCGAGATAACCTTCGACGGCTATACGGCCCCGTCATTCCTGGAGGTCGGGGGTGCCGAGGAGGTGGGAGTGGAGCTACACTCTTTCTCAAAAACCTACAACATGACCGGCTGGAGGCTGGGCGTCGCCTACGGCAACGAGGACATAATCGCCGGCCTCTCCAAGGTCAAGGAGAACATCGACTCGGGGGTGTTCGAGGCTGTCCAACTGGCTGGCATCTACGCCCTCGAGAACTACAAGAAGCCCCCGGCCCTCGGCGAGTACGACAAGAGGATGGAAACCATAGTCGAGGCATTCAACGAAGCGGGCATCGAGGCGGAGAAGCCAAAGGGCACCTTCTACCTCTGGGCGAAGGTCCCTGCCGGCGAGACCTCGGGAACTTTCGTCAGCAAGGTCCTGGAAGAAGCCCATGTCGTGCTGACTCCCGGGACCGCGTTCGGAGAGTACGGCGAGGGTTATTTCAGGGCTTCGATAACCTCCTCGACAAACAGAATCAAAGAGGCGGCAAAGCGGATAAAGGAGCTGAAGTAGATGGGCGGATTGAAATTCACCAAGATGCACGGTGCGGGCAACGATTTCATATTGATAGACGCCCGCAGGAAGAAGCTGAAGGGCCCGGGCCGTCTGGCCGGGCGTCTCTGCCGCCGGCATTTCTCCGTGGGCGCCGACGGGCTGATACTGGTCCTGGCGTCCAAAAAGGCCGACTACCGAATGCGCATCTTCAATCCGGACGGCTCGGAGGCGGAGAGCCCGCTCGAACTCGCCCGCCGAACGCTCGCCG
>CAZTIX010000020.1:0-9051 GCA_964613935.1 uncultured archaeon | reverse complement strand
CGTTATGTCGAGCTCCTTCAGCTCCCTCTCCAAGACCCCGGGCCCGCAGCCGACGTCCAGTATCTTCTCGCAACTCCCCAGCCACGCGCGAACGTAGTCGGCCTCCCGCTTCAGTATCCTCCTTCCGAAATCCGTCCTGTAGAAATCCAGATACTTCTTCGCATCGGGCAGGTTCACTCATTCGCCTCCATTTTATCCGGCATTGATTGGAAAACAACTTGCATAGCGGAAGCCACTGGCGAATTCGTCTCCATAATCGGTTCTAGCTCCGACACCGAGACGAAGACCTCCCTGTCGAATGGCAGCTTGCCCAGCAGGCGGTTTCCGGCCCATTTCTCTATCTCGGCGCTCATGTTCTTGTTGATGTCCCACTTGTTTATGACTACTCCGTAAGAGACCTTGAAATGGCGCACTATCTCTAGGACCCTCTGCAGGTCCGAGAACCCGGACGGCGTCGGCTCCGTCACCAGAACCGCATAGTCGACTCCGTTGAGCGAAGCAATCACAGGGCAGCCTATCCCGGCGGCAGAATCCAATACCATCACGTCATGCTCGAACTTGCCGGCCCTCTGCTTCAGCTCCGTCACGACCTTGCCCGAGCCCGTCTCGCCCGGATACAGCAGGCCCGTCACCAGCGGGAAGCCGTGCTTCGTCTCCCTTGTGATTATCTCGCCGTTCTTGACGGGCTTCAGGGATATCGCTCCTACCGGACAGAAGGCCTCGCAGGCCCCGCAGCCCTCGCAGAGGTAGGGGAGGAGGCGCGGTCTTGGGTCTTGGGTCTCCGGTCCTCCGAAAGACATCGCGCCGAACCTGCAGACCTGCGCGCACTTTCCGCATCTTACGCACCTGTCGTAGTCTATTGCGGCCTTCTCGGAAGTGGAGATCTTCTCGCCCTTGCCCGGCTTCTCCATGCCGAGCCATATGCCAAGGTCGGGCGCGTCCACATCGCAGTCCAGAGCGACTATCCTTTTCTCCTTTGCGAAGAGCATCGCCAGGGAAGAAGCCACCATGGACTTGCCGACGCCGCCCTTGCCCGACGCAACCGCGATTTTTAGCTTTTTCATATTCGAATCACTTCCCCGGCGGTCAGCCGCTTCGCCCCGAGCTCCCGCTCCATCCTCCCGGTCGCCTCGGGACCGGTGCAGTGGCCCGGGCGCGGCTCCTTTACGCCCATCTTCCGAAACGAGGCTATAATCTTGTCCAGCCTCTCTCGACTCGCCCCCCCTAGATGGAAGCCTCCGATTATCGCGTGGACCCTCCCCAGATTCTCCGCGGCCCTGGCGATGTTCAGTATGCCGGAATGGGAGCAGCCCGTCAGCACAACAACACCCTTCCCGGTCTTGAACGCGATGGCGGAGTCGTCCAACACGGAATCAGGCTGCTCGGCACCGTTCACAATATGGTCCCCGCATGTGCCCGGGTCTTCATAGGTCCGGGGAACCTGCCCTAGAAAGGTTGCTCCGGGCGTGAACTCAATCAGGCCAGTGGCGAACACGGAGTTTCTAAAGCTCGATTCCACGTCGGCCCTGCTGACCGGGCATCCTATGCGCTCCCTGCTGCCGTGGAGCTTCTCCTCGAAGATTTT
The DNA here is from genome assembly GCA_964613935.1 of uncultured archaeon. GTDB lineage: Archaea > Altiarchaeota > Altiarchaeia > JAFGQM01 > JAFGQM01 > CAZQBY01. The sequence continues at coordinate 7,466 of CAZTIX010000020.1, read as the reverse complement.
GGGATGCGAGACGAAGGTCATCTTCCCGATGTCAAATTCCTTCATGAGCTGAGGCAAACCGCCGGTGTGGTCGTAATGACCGTGACTTATCGCCACGAAATCCGTTTTGCTGAGGTCAACTCCCAGCTTCTTCGCGTTCCTTATGAAGGCGTCCGACTGCCCGGTGTCAAAGAGTATCCTCTCCTCTCCGAATTCCGCGAGCGCAGAGAATCCGTGCTCGCTCCTCATACTGCTTTTCGGCTCTGCAGTGTCCTCGGCCAATATCGTTATCTTCATTGCTTTTTTTCTCCACCCATCTCAAAATCCATGAGTTTTCCCTTTGAATAAGCCTCGACCAGGGCCTCCGAGTAGGGTATCCTGTGGGCTATGTCGACATCCAGCTCCTTCGCGACCGTCTCTATAATCTCGTCCCTCGCCACTCCCGATTTGTTCAGCACCAGCTCGGCGGGGACGCCGATGACACCCAGAAGCCTTATTATCTGCCGCGAATCGTGCGCCCCCAACGGGGTCGGCTCCGTCACGACATAGGCCTTCTCGGCGTCTGTGAGGGCGTTTATCACGCTGCAGTGGGTCCCCGCTGCCGAGTCAACAAGCAGACAGTCCGCCCCCGATTCTTCAGCCAGCTTAAGAGCCCTCCGCTTGGCCTCCGCCACTATAGGCCCGGTCTCCTCCACCCCGGCCAGCGACCTGCCAGTCACCAGCCACAAGCCCTCGGAAATCCTGCAGGCGAAAGACTCTCCGCACGGCTCCTTTCTCGCGCTGATAGCGCCCTCCGGGCATATGCCCCAGCAGAGCCCGCAGCCGCAGCAGAGGTTCTTGACCACCTCGGGGGGGTTGTCGCCTATGCGGAAGAGCGCGTTGAATCTGCAGTTTTCCACGCATTTGCCGCATCTGGTGCACTTCTCTCCGTCTATGACCGGGAAATCCTGGTAGATTGTGTCCGGCTTCTTCAAATCCGCGCCCAGCATCAGGTGGTCGTTGGGGCATTCGACGTCGGCGTCGCACAGGACCACTTTCTTCCCCCGCTTCAACAGCTCGGATGCCAGGAGTATGGCGAAGGTGGACTTGCCCGTTCCGCCCTTTCCCCCGGTTATCGCTATTCTCTCCATGCGTTTATTGCTTCTTGGCTTCCTCCTTCTTTTGCTCCGCCCTTACCTGCCTGCCGTATCCCTGGTAGCCGTCGTATATCAGCGCGGCGGACACCACCAGGGCTATCCTGGCCCACCAGCTGGGTATTACTATCGCCAGGGAAACCACCATCAGCGGAAGCATGTACCGCCTGTACCAGCATTTCTCCTCCTTCGAGGTCAGCCAGAACACAAGGCTGAAGACAAAGACTATTCCGGCCGCCAGCATGGTCCAGTCGAATGCGGGGTTCATTTTATTCTTATCCTTAGGCTCGGGGCACTATTCAGCAGTTGCCCCGTCCGCCTCCCTTCTTTCTTCCGGCTCCCTTTCCGATGGCTCTTCCCCTGCCCTGTCCTCTGCCGTCCCTGGGGCCTCTCGACCCGCTTCTCGGACCCGTTCCGTCCTTGTTTGGCATTTTTGTTTTGCTCCGTTTGATTTTTGAGGGCTTTGGCGCTCCGCCGCCCTCTTTAATCGGATTCCTCGCGTCCGCGCTGCCGATGCTATTTGCAGGTGTACCCTTCCGACGGACCTTTCAGCTCGCCCTTTTTCCAGGCCTCGACCGCCTCCCGGACCGTTCCCTTCGCGCCGATGCAGATGTCTATGCCGGCGTCCTCAAAAAGGGCTATGGCCTTCCTGCCCAGGTCCCCGCAGACCAGGACCGAGACTCCATTATCTATCAGGAGCCCGGGCGGGCTCTTGGAGCCTCCGAAATGGGTGCTGTCGTTTCGCAGGATTTCCACGTCTCCAGACTCCGTGTCGACCAGCGTGTAGAAGGGGCACCTGCCGAAGTGCAGGAAGACCGTCGAGTCCAGCCCCGAATCGTCGGATGACGGCACCGCTATCTTCATGCTCCTCCGCGGCCCCGGTCCCCTCCGCGGCCTTGTCCGCCCCCGCGGCCTCTGTCGGCTCCGCGACCCATGCCTCGGCCCATTCCCTGGCCTGTGCCTGGGCCCGAGCCACCAGCTCCGCGGCCCATTCCGCCGAACATGTTCACGCTGGCAGAATCAAGCGGTTTCAACTCGCCCCTGGCGTATTCAAGGACTGCTTCCTTCACGTTCCCCTGCGCCCGGACCGCTTTCACGCCCGCCTGGCTCAGGATGTTGAAGGCGTTGGGGCCGAAGTTGCCCGATATCACTGCCTCAACCCCCTGGTTGGCCAGGAACTGGGCGGCCTGGATGCCCGCGCCGCCGGCGCCGGCCGCGAATTCGTTGTCCAGGACCTCGGTCTTCTTTATCTCTTCCCCCTCCACTTCGACTATGGTGTAGGTGGCGCATCTCCCCATCACCGGAGAGACATCGTCTTCCAATCCTCCCTTACTCGTCGCCACTGCGATTTTCATTTTCGGTCTCCCATTTGCTTCAGCCTGTCCTCCAGCGAATCAAGCCGCTTTTTCAGGGCCTCCATCTTCTCTCGAAGCAGTCCTGCTTCCTGCTCCTTGCCTGTTGCCGTCCGGACCTCGCTTCCGGCCGGAGCATTCCCGGTCGCCGGGGCGCCCCGCGTCGAGTTGCCGTAAGTCTGCGGCGCTGACGCTCTGGCCCATCCGGGCTGTCCGGTGGCGTAGAACATATTCATCCTGCCTCTGCCCCTGCCGCCCGCGCCGGGGGCCCTCCTTCCGTATCCGGCTCTTCCAAAGCCGCCTCTTCCGAATCCGACACCTCCCAGAGGCCTCGGCATCCGGCCGCTCGTCCAGAGCGGCGTGCACCATCCGCCCCTACCATCGGGGCCTGTTCCGTCTCCTCCTGGCATTTTAACCTTTTTTTACTTCTTATTACCCTCTTGTCATCTTCGCCCCGCACTTGGGGCAGGTCATCTGGTAGCAGGGCTGCCCCCTGCCGTGCGACTGAGTGTGCCCGCAGCTCGGGCAGACGCAGCTCCCTCCGGGGCCCAGACCATAGCCCCCCATCCGTCCTCTTCCGACCATCTTGTACGTGCCTCCTTCGATTTGAATGGCCTTTCCGCCCACGAGCGCGTCGGCGACCTTCTTCCGCGCGGACCGCAGCTCCCTCCAGAGGGTCTTGCGGGAGACGCCCATCTTCTCGGCGGCCGCCTCCTGCTCGAGGCCCTCGAAGTCCACGAGCCTCAGAGCCTCGACCTCCTCGAAGGTCAGGACGACGGCCTCCAGCTCGGGCATGGGGACGCCCGCCGGCTTGAAGTAGTCGGCTCCCAGCTCGATAGCGACCCTGCGCTTCCGCCTGGGCCTTCCCCGCCCCCGTCTGAACCTTCCCATATGCAGATTTAGAGGGAGCTTCTATAAAAATGCGCATATGAGCGAAAATAAGGTTTATTAAAACTTCTCCAATAATCCTACAGGGATGGAACATCACCTCAAGCGTGCACAGCTGCTGATAATAATAGCCATAGGCATAAACCTCGCATTGTTCGTGGGCATGTACGCCATGCTGACTTCTCAGATAGGCTCGGTGAACGAACGGGTCAACAGGATAGGCTCGGGGTTGGACGATCTGGGGCATCAGGCCTCCGAGAATTTCCAGGACATAAGCTACAACCTCAGTCTTCTGGGCTCCGGGCTGGCCGAGAACACCCGCAACCTGGGCCTCACCAACCTCCTCCTGGAGCAGCTTGACACCGAGATAGAGAAGGTCGGCAACGAGAGCCAGGAAAAAATCGAAGGGATAATCTCCGAGCTGAACTACAGCGGCACCATAGACGAGGCCCTGGAGGCGACCGTTCTGGTAATCTGGACCGACAAGTCATCTGTCATAGGCTCGGGGTTCCTTGTCTCCGAAGACGGGTACGTGCTGACAGCCGGCCACGTCGTCGACGCCTTCGAGGGAAAAACGGTCAGAGTCAGGACTAGAGACGGCAGCCTCTACGTGGCCGATGAAATAGGCAGCGACGCGGACGTCGACGTCTCGGTGCTGAAGATTGACGCGGAGGGCATGGACTATCTGGAGTTCGGCGACTCGGAGTCCGTCCTTGCGGGCGGCAGGGCCTTCGCCCTCGGGGCCCCGGAGGGGTTCGCATTCTCCGCCAGCGAGGGGATAGTGAGCGCGGTGAGGACGGTCAGGGCGATAAGGGACGATGTCGGCCTCAAGCTGGATTTAGATTTGGAAGTCAAGGTCGTCCAGACGGACGCGGCCATTACCCATGGCAACTCTGGAGGGCCCCTGATCGACAAGAGCGGCAAGGTCATCGGCCTGAACTCGTTCGGCATAAGCACCGGGTCCAGCGGAATCTACCAGAACGTCGAGGGACTCAACTTCGCCATATCCTCCGACGACGTGAGGGACTTCTACGAGGGCTCCGTCTGATTTTGAAGCCTTCCTTTTTAACAGCTTTTTAACAGAATAACCTCTAACTTCGCCATGAAATGTAACGCTCCGGTTATTGTCGCGGTTGCGGCCATCGTGGCCCTCTTCGCTCTCCTGCTCGCGATGCCCTCTGACGGGGGGCTGATGGGTGACGGCGAGGGCGAGGAAAACCGTCAGGAGCTCTACGCGGAGGAGACCGGGGAGGAAGGTCCGGTCCCGGACGAGAATCCAGAGATGTCTATCGACATCGGAAACGGCACCTATCGCTCCAAGGAAAGGGTGGACGTGGTGATATCCGTCTCCGCGCCGGAAGAGATTCCCCGGGCGCACATAGACTTCAAGGGCATCAGGAACAAATACGGCGCCTATACTATTGAGAAGGGCTTCGACATGAACATGACCGAGGGCGAGAACATGATCGAGACCGGTTTCAACGTCCCCTCATGCTACGGATGTTCGGGCATCGAGCCGGGCAATTATTCTCTCCGGGCAGTTTTGTCCGACGAGAACGGCACGCAGATAACCAACGCCACCACGCCGATCGAGGTCCTCGAATGATGAAGGGGGGAATACTCCACAGGCTGGAGCTGATTAGGAGCGCAAGCTCCGACATCAGGTCCGAGATACGGAAGATTCTGGAGAAGGACGACAGAATTTCCATAGCCACGGTCATGACGGAAGCCTATGCCCAGGACCTCTATCAGCTGATGAGGCGGATGGCCGAGGAGGCCAATCCCGTTCTGGAGGAAATGGGGCTTAACCGGGAGGCCATAGAGCACGACATACAGGAGTACGTGGCGATACTCCAGGATAACGAAAGGCAGATGTACTTCGCATCAGTCAATCTCGAAGCCAAGTACTCCAAAAACAAATACGCCCTCGGGAATCTGGCCAGGTGGTTCGGAAGGCTTGAAGACTCCATAGAGCGCATAGAGGGCTATCTTGAGTCGGAGACGGAGAGGAAGGAGTTGAAGCGCCTCTTCGGCAGGCTGGACAAGAGCGGGCTTTCCAGCAGGGAGAAGGAGAAGCTGAAGCAGGAGTTCCTCCACACCCTCAACAGGCTTAACAGGCGTTGATTCACTTCCGGGGCTTTCGGGATATGCCTGCCCCCAGACTCTTCAAATCCTTGACAAATCCGGGATAGGATATCTCCACGCTTTCGGCTCCCTTTATCCGGGTCTCCCCCTTCGCGCGCAAGCCGGCCACCGCAAGGGCCATGACTATCCGATGGTCGTCGAAACCGTCCACGCGGGCCCCTTTCAGCTTGGAGGAGCCCTCTATTACCAGGCCGTCCTGACGCTCCTCCACCTTGGCGCCCATCTTGTTGAGCCCCTGGGCCATCGCGCTTATGCGGTCGGACTCCTTCAGGCGGGCATGCTGCACGTTGCATATGGTGCTCCGGCCCTTCGCCAGGGCGCAGACGACCGCAGTTATGGGGAGGAGGTCGGGGGTCTGGGAGAGGTCTACATCGGCCCCCCTGAGGGACTTGCCCCCTATGACCGTGACTGAATCCCCCCTCGTCTCCACCTTCGCGCCCATCATCTTGAGCACGTCCAGAAAGTAACGGTCGCCCTGCTTGGAGTCCTCGGGCAGGTTGCGGACAGTGACGCCGGAGTCGGTCAGGGCGGAAGCCCCGAGTATGAAAGCCGCGCCGGAATAATCGCCCTCCACCGAATACTCGCCCTTCGAGTAGAACTGCCCGCCGGGTATCTCAAAGCTCTCGTATCCCCTGTTGTTTATGCGCCCCCCGAAGTCGTCGATTATGTCCAGGGTCATGTCGAGGTATGGGCGCGACTTCAGAGGCGTGGTAACGTCTATGCGGGTGCTCTTCCCCCTCAAGGGGCAGGCCAGCAGGAGGCCCGAGATGTACTGGGAGCTGACGTCGCCCCTTATCGCGACGCTCCCGCCCCTCATCGGCCCCTTGACCGTGACGGGGGGCTTCCCTCCATTCGACGAGACCGTGACGCCCAGCCCGCGCAGCGCCTCGAGCAGTGGGCCCATGGGCCTTTTTCTTACCGAGCGGTCTCCGGTGAGCTTGACGGAGCCGCCGCATAGCGAGAAGACGGAGGCCATCATCCTTATGGTGGTCCCGCTGTTCCCGACGTCCACGAGGCTGGGAGCCTCGACGCGTCCTGAAGTGCCCTTGACTGTTATCGCGCGCTTTTTGACGCTTATCCCGGCACCGGCGGCCCTCACGGCCTCTATCGTCGAGAGGGGGTCGGCCGACAGGAGGGGCTCCTTCACTTCGCACTTGCCCCGCCCCAGGCCCGCCAACATTATGGCCCTGTGGGTGTAGCTTTTGCTAGGAGGAGCGCTCACCTCGCCCTCCAGCCCGGAGCTCTCAGAGACCGCCAGTTCCATTGAGTTATATAGAAAAATCACGAACAAAAATCAGGGGAGGGCGGGGGCTAACTGCCCTTTTTATTCTTTAAGCGCTTAATTTAGTCGTTTTTATACGAAAAGCCATAATAAAAAGGATTGAAAATGGAAGCATATCCAGCAGACCCGTACGCGTATGCCCCAATGGGAGGCGGTGGAAAGAAGCGATTCCACAGCATTGAGGGGGTCCTGCCCCTTATACTGTTGATCGTTATTGCATTCTTTGTTCTGCAGTTCCTGGGCGTGATACCTTGCATCATACCCATCGGCTGCGGAGGTGAAGCGAACGTATTGGTGATAGGGACGCCATCCCAGGACGTGGTGAGCACGCTGTCCAGCAAGGAGGCCCAGGCGGAGGGGATAAAATACCCCCTGAACTTCCCCCAGGACTTCATAACCGTGGACATGCTGAGGAACTACCAGGTCGTCATCCTGCAGGGTGACGCCTATTTCGACATGGACACCAGAACGGCGATAAGGGAATACGTGGACGGCGGCGGCAAGCTGATAGTCGTGGAGGACGCGGGCTCCAAGCACCCGAAATACTCCAACGTGGCCGGATGGGCGTGGCCCAGCGGCCAGGGCATACCGGTCCCGGCCGAGCTCATCGGAGAGTGGGCCGGATGGTCGGACGTGGCATACGGCTCCGACATAAGGTTCGCCGACTTCAACCACCCCATAGCTCAG
>CAZTIX010000019.1:0-9118 GCA_964613935.1 uncultured archaeon | reverse complement strand
CCGGCATAGTCGGTTTCGCCAAAGCCGTCGAGAGCTACGACGAGAAGGACAACGCTAGGATGGCGCTGCTGAGGGACGGCCTGACAGACGGCCTGCTGAAGATAGAGAGCACCCGCCTCAACGGGCCGAGGGGGAAGAAGCGCCTGTGCAACAACGCCAACGTCACCTTCAAATACGTGGAGGGGGAGTCCATCCTGCTCCACCTCGACATGCGCGGCATAGCCGTCACCACAGGCTCGGCCTGCTTCAGCAGGGAGCTGACCCCGAGCCATGTCATAAGCGCCATAGGCGGCAGCCACGCCGACGCCCACGGCTCGGTGAGGTTCAGCCTGGGCCGGGAAAACACCAAGGAGCAGATGGATTACGTGAAGACGCAGGCGGAGGAAGTCGTGCTCAAGCTGAGGGAGATAAGCTCGGTGGGGTCGGAAGAGGATTGAGACTGAAAAGAGGAGAGTGAAAATGTACACGGAGAAGGTCATGGACCACTTCAAGAACCCCCGCAACGTGGGGGAGATGAAGAACCCGGACGCGAAATCGACGGAGGGCAGCCTGGCCTGCGGCGATATGGTCACCATGTACCTCAAGATCGACGGCAAGTCGCACAAGATAACCGACATCAAGTTCAAGTCCTTCGGGTGCGCGTCCAACATCGCCACCTGCTCCGCCCTGACCGAGATAGCCAGGGGCAAGACCATCGAGGAGGCCAAGAAGCTCAAGTTCGAGGACATTGCCGACTATCTGGGCGGGCTGCCCAAGATAAAGATGCACTGCGCCGTTTTGGCCAACGTGGTCCTCCGCTCGGCCATCAAGAACTACGAGGAGAAGCACGGGCTGACGGACGTCAGGGAGGAGGCCACCGAGAAGAGCGTCAGGAAGCGGCTGCGCCGCGTCATGGACCCGGACAAGGGAAAGGACATAATCAGCCAGGGAATGGTTAAAAGAATTATGATAAAGGGCGACACTATAGAGGTCCTTATAGAACTGCCCCCCAACTACCGTTATGCTGAAGTGGTCTTCGACGAGATAAAGGAGAAGCTGATAACCCTGCCGAAGATTAAGAAGATAGACGTGGAGATTGTGAAAAAAGGGGCGCTGTGACCCGCGTCAGCCCTTGAGGGCATGCGCAAAACTTCTATCGCTCCTGTGAGACTGGTGGCCGGGAGGGATGTAATCCTCGGGCAAATCCTCGGGGTTGGAAACGTTGGGAACCCAGGTTACGTCTGCGCGAGAGATGTCGCTCCTTCGAGCGTATTTGTGTTCCGGGCCCCCTTTGCTGCCGGCGCCGACGCTGAAGCCGAAAACCCCCTTATGGCTTCCTTCCACCGGAGGGTTCAGCCTGAGCTCCTCCGATCTGCCGGAGCCCTTCACCACCGCCACCTGCCCCGGGCCTATGTGCCTGTGGTTTCCCTTCAGCGAGGGAATTTTGCCCGCTTCCCCCCAGCCGGGCCTCGAGTGGAACACCAAGCGGCCCGTGACTTTCGGGCTGACTCGGTAAAAGGTCGTGCTTGGAGTGTAATGGACTGAGGCTACCGGGGTGGAGCCACTCTCACCCTCATGCCGCAGGACTATTACCTGGTGCAGCCTGCCATTCCGAGTCGTCTTGAGCCAGCGCCTGGCGACGAGTCCGTGGTCGCCCTTTCCCCTCTGGTCCTTCCTGGGCTCGAAGCCGCGCTCCCTGAGATGCGCGTCGGTCGGTACCCTCACGCTCTTCGGCTTGTGGACCGCCAGAGCTGGCGGTTTCTTGGGCGGTTTCTTGGGCATTTTGCATTCGCATCTATTTATGGATGAGAGTATTAAAAGCAGGCCTTTGGGGGCTTTTTATCTCGCGTTTTTATATCCTCTTCCCCAAAGTATCACTCTTCACGATGGCGAAAGACGTCTTAGAGATTCGCATACACGGGAGGGGCGGTCAGGGAGGCAAGACCGCGGCCCAGTTCATCGCCGAGTCTGGAGTGGACGAGGGCAAGCACGTCCAGGCCTTCCCCGAGTACGGGCCGGAGAGGAGCGGGGCGCCCGTGACGGCCTACGCACGCATCTCCGACGAGCACATCCGCCTCTACCAGCCCGTCCACAACCCTGACATAGTCCTGGTAATCGACCCCACGCTCATAGGGCCCATAGACGTGGCTGAAGGCATGACCGAGGACGGGGCGCTCATAGTCAACACTCCGAAGTCGCCCGAAGAGATTAGAAAGATGACGGGCTTCGACGGCGAGATTCACACGGTCGATGCGACCAAGATAGCCATCGACGCCACCGGCATGAACAAGCCCAACGTGCCCATACTGGGGGCCATGATAAAGGTTGCCGGAGCCATCAAGCTGGACAGCGTTGAGGGCAAGATACGCCAGAAATTCACCAAGAAGCTGGGGGAGGAGAAAACCCAGGCCACTGTGGACGCTATAAAGCGCGCCCACGACGAGGTTCAATAGGCTAGAGAATGAGCGAAAAGAGGGGAAAGGGAACGAAGAAGGCGGGATGGAAGGACATTCCCATAGGAGGCGTGATAACGGAGCCGCCCACATCGCTGGAGAACAAGACGGGCGAATGGCGGGCCTTCCGTCCGGTGTGGGACGAGGAGAAATGCATAGACTGCATGATGTGCGTGGCCTACTGCCCGGACATGTGCATCCCCGTGAAGGACGGCAAGCGCCTCGAAACCGATTTCGATTACTGCAAGGGCTGCGGCATCTGCGAGACCGTCTGTCCGGTCAAGTGCATCAAGATGGAAGAGGAGGGCAAGTTCAGAGAATGACCGACGCAAAGCCGCTGACCGGAGCCGGAGCTGTCGCCCAGGCGCTCAGGCAGATAGAGCCGGACGTAGTGGCCGCCTACCCCATAACCCCCCAGTCTCCCATAGTGGAGAGCTTCGCAAAGTTCGTGGCCGACGGGAGAGTCAAGACGGAGATGGTGAGGGTGGAATCGGAGCACTCCGCCCTCAGCGCGGTGGTGGGCTCGGCGTTCGCCGGCGCCCGCTCCATGACCGCAACCGCTTCGGCGGGACTGGCCCTCATGCACGAGATACTGGGCGTGGCATCCGGGCTAAGGGCGCCCATAGTAATGCCGATAGCCAACCGGGCCCTTTCCTCGCCCATAAACATACACTGCGACCACTCCGACACCATGGGCGCGCGGGAGATGGGTTGGATGCAGATATACGCCGAGAACGCCCAGGAGGCCTACGAGAACGTCCTGCTGTCGGTGAGGCTGGCCGAGCACAAGGACGTCATGACGCCCATAATGCCGTGCATGGACGGGTTCATAACCAGCCACGGGGTCGAGAACGTGACGATACATGACGATGAGGCCGTCAAAAAGTTCGCGGGCGAATACGAGTTCCCCTTCAACCTGCTGGACTGCGGGAACCCCATAACGGTCGGGGCCATAGAGCTGACCGATTATCTCTTCGAGACCAAGAGGCAGCAGGTGGAGGCGATGGAGAACGTCCCCAAGGTGCTGCCGAAGATAGCCAAGGAGCTCTCCGAAGTAACGGGAAGCGAGTTTGACGTCATCGAGGAATACAAGACCAGTGACGCCGATGCGGTAATCATGACCATGAGCTCCGCGGCGGGGACAGCCAAGACCGTCGTGGACCGGATGCGCGATGAAGGCAAGAAGGTCGGGCTCCTCAAGCTTAGGATGTTCCGCCCCTTCCCCTACAGGAGGGTGGCCAAAGCCCTGGAGGGCGCCAAGGCTGTCGGAGTTCTGGACCGGGCCTTCTCGTTCGGAGCCGACGCCCCGATATACACCGACGTCAGGAGCGCGCTGTTCGGCTCCGATTCGAAACCAAAGCTCCAGAGCTACGTCTTCGGAATCGGCGGGCGGGGCTTGAGCGACTTCCACATCGAGGCCGTCTTCAAGTAGCTTCTGGCCGGCAAGGCGGGCGAAAGGGAAAAATACATCAATCTAAGAGAATGAACTACAAGGAGTTCGCAAAAAAGGAAGCGAGGCTGGCTCCGGGGCACGGCCTGTGCGGAGGATGCACCGAGCCGATGATAGCCAAGACCGTGCTGGGCGCAACGGACAAGCCGGTAGTGGCCGCTAACGCGACCGGATGCCTGGAGGTCTCCACGACCATCTACCCCAAATCCGCCTGGCGGATACCCTGGATGCACAGCGCCTTCGAGAACGCCGGCGCGACCATCGCAGGCATCGAGACGGCCTACCGGGCCCTCAAAAAGCAGGGCAAGGTCAAGGAGGACATCAAGTTCGCTGCCTTCGGCGGAGACGGAGGCACCTATGACATAGGGCTGCAGTCACTGTCCGGGGCTCTCGAGAGGGGCCATGACTTTTTGTACGTGTGCCTTGACAACGAGGCCTACATGAACACGGGCGGTCAGCGCTCGGGCGCCACCCCCTACGGCGCGGCCGCGACCACCTCGCCGGCAGGCAAGGTCGTCAAGGGAAAGATGGAGTGGAAGAAGGACCTGATAAGAATCTGCGTCGCCCACAGGATACCCTACGCCGCGCAGGCTTCGTCGGGCAACTGGCTGGATTTGGCGAACAAGGCGGAGAAGGCCTGGAAAATCGAGGGGCCGAAGGTGCTGCTGGTCTATTCGCCCTGCACCACGCTCTGGGGCTTCAGCAACAGCGATGCCATAAAGATAGCCAAGCTCCTCATTGAGACGGGCGCATGGCCCCTTTACGAGGTGGTGAACGGCGAATACAAGCTAACCTACAAGCCCAAGGAGCGCAAGCCCATGACCGAATACCTCAAGACTCAGCGCAGGTTCAAGCACCTGCTCAAACCGGGCAACGAGCAGCACGTCGAGCGCATACAGAAGGGCGTTGACAAGTACTGGAACGAAATCCTCGGGCTGTGCGGTGAGAGCGAGTAGAGAATTTCAAGGCAGCTTTATTCCCTCCAGCATATTGACGTAATAGTCCAGCCTCTTTATCTCCTTCTCCAGCACTTCCAGAGTGTGCTTGACCCGCTTTCGCTCGTCGTCATCGAGCTCCCGCAGATGGCTTCGGGTCTCATCGAACTCCTTCAGCGACTCGGAGAGCGTTTTTTTGACCCTGGTGACCACCGCCTTCTTGAGGATGTCCAGGAGTTCTCCGTTCAGGGTGACGTAGAGCTTCCTGTCGCCGGGCTTCTTGACCTTCTTGATTACCTCCATTATCTCCAGGAAGTCCAGGCTTAGCGATATCATCGAGGAGGAGTATCCAGTCTCCTTGGCCAGCTCCTGGAGGGATGCCGGCTTCTCCTTTATGAGGAGAACCCCTATTATTTTCCCGTGCAGCGGGGAGTAGCCTATGGTCTCCGCCACGGCGGCGAAGTTGCCCATAATCTTATTCTCCAGCTGCTTCTCGGTCAGTTGTTCGGCCACCGTTAAGTTTATATACTATGAATATTAAAATTTACAACTTTTAATAACTATTAAAACTTGATGGATTCGAGAGAGCCGACGGCCGGATACGCAAACGCCCTCCCCCACAAAACCGTCTCCTTGTGCCCGGAGTGCAAGAGGAAGATAGACGCCCTCGTCTACGCTGAGGACGGCGTCGTCTGGATGAAGAAGGAATGCCCCGAGCACGGCGAGTTCAGAGAGAAGTACTGGGAGAGCGCGGAGATGTACGAGCGGGAGCGGCACCATGCTGACAAGGGCTTGCCCACCCTCAATCCAAACGTGGCGACCGGAGGCGTTAACTGCCCCTTCGACTGCGGGCTGTGCGCCCGGCACAAGAGCCACACCGCCCTGGCAAACATTGTTGCTACCAATCGTTGTGATTTGTCCTGCTGGTATTGCTTCTTCTACGCCAAGGAGGGCCAGCCCATCTACGAGCCCTCTCTCGAGCAGATAAGGGCCATGGTCAGGAACCTGCGCCAGGAGAAGCCGGTGCCCTGCAACGCGGTTCAAATCACTGGCGGAGAGCCCACACTGAGGGAGGACCTCATCGACATCATAAGAATCTGCAAGGAGGAGGGCGTCGACCATGTGCAGGTCAACACCGACGGCATAAACTTCGCCTTCCGGCCGGACCTGGTGAAGCGGATAAGGGAGGCCGGCACCAACACCGTCTACATGAGCTTCGACGGCATGACGCCGAAGAGCAACCCCAAGAACCACTGGGAGGCGCCCTACGCCATCGAGAACTGCCGCCGCGCGGACATGGGCGCCGTCCTGGTTCCCACGGTCATCAGGGGAGTTAACGACCATGAGCTGGGGGAGATGGTCAACTTCGGTCTCAATCACAACGATGTCATACGCGGAGTCAACTTTCAGCCGGTCTCCCTGGTGGGCCGAATGCCGGAGAAGAAGAGGAAGGAGCAGAGGATAACCATCCCCAGAGTCATAGAGAACATCGAAGAGCAGACCGGCGGAGCCATATCGAGCGAGGATTTCTATTCGGTCCCCTCCGTGACCTCCGTGACTGAGCTGGTGGAGGCCATCACCAGCCAGAAAAAATACCGACTCAGCACCCACTTCGCCTGCGGCATGGCGACCTACATAATAAGGGGGGAAGACGACAAGATAGTCCCCTTGCCGCAGTTCGTGGACGTCGAGGGCCTCATGGAGTATCTGCGCGAGACGGCCGAAGAGAGGAGGGGCAGGAGCAAAATCTGGACCGGTCTCAAGATATGGAAGAATCTGGGCAGGTTCATAGAGAAGGACAAGCAGCCGAAGGGCTTCAACCTGAACAAGATGCTCATGCAGGCGCTGGTCAAGCACGACTACCGCTCTCTCGGCGCGCTGCACCATCGGTCGCTCTTCATAGGCATGATGCACTTCCAGGACCCCTACAACTACGACGTGGAGAGGGTCGAGAGGTGCTGCATACACTACGCCATGCCCGACGGGCGGATAATCCCCTTCTGCGCGTTCAACGTGATACCCGAGCTCTACCGCGACAAGGTGCAGGCGCAATACGCCATACCCAACGAGGAGTGGCAGAAGAGGACTGGCCAGAAACTGGCCGACGCCAAGTACAAGCGGGATGCCAAGGAGCTTGAAAATGGGGAGGCCTACAAGAAGGCCTATCAAACCAAAAACTACTTCAGATGACTCACGAGACGGGATGCGGAACCCAGCCCTTCGAGAAGATGACAAGGGCGGAGTTCGAGCTCAGAGGGCTTAAGAACAGCAAGCATGCCGCCTATCTTCAGTACAAGCTTATGCTGCTCGAGCCGGTGTTGAGGGCCCACGTGGATTTCGCGAATAAGCGCATTAGCATAGACTACCTCGACCCCGCCAAGAGCACCAAGGCAATCCTCGATTCCCTGAAACCCGTCCGGGCCACTCTGAAAGACAAAAGGGTGGTGGACTACGACCGGCTAATGGGCGAGGGGTTCCACGAGTCGGGTTTTTCTAAAGGCAGCCGTTAACCTATCGATGATCGGCCTGCTCATAGGCGCCGCATTCGTGTCGGCCGGAATCTATCTCTCCTACCGGCTGTTCATGCATCCCGAGGCGGAGAAGAGACGGGCGGAAGACAGAATAGCGACCCTGGAGAGGCTCATCAAGAGGGTCAGGCACGATTTCTACAAGCATAAGATAAGCGAGGAGAAGGCCAAGGCCACCGTGGCCAGATACGATGCCGAGCTCCAGACTCTCAAGAAGTTGAAGGGCCTGCTTGACAGGGGTGAAGAGCTGCCCGTTCTGGGCTCGTCGAGGTCCCGCCAAGCTGTGCTCGTCGGCCTGCTGCTGCTCCTGGGGGCAGTGCTCATATCGGCCGGCCTGACGGCCGGAACCCCCGACGGCGCGGCCGAGGGGAGCGACGAGTTATGGAGCGAAGAGGAAAACATGCATGCTGCGGAATCGGATGGGACCGGCAACGGGGTATCGGACTCGGACCGGGCCCTGCTCCGGCTGGCCGCGGAGAGCAACGTCTCTCAGGCCAAGGCGGCCTGCGATGCGATAAAGGGTTCCGAAACGCGAGACGAATGCTACAGCGACCTCTCCAGAAGGGTAGGGCTGCTTGACGCCTTCAACATCTGCAAGCTCATAGGTGGTGTTCTAGAGAGGGAAGAATGCTACGAGCGCCTCCCGACGGACAAGGCGACCCGGATACTGAAGGACCCGGAGCTGATGATTGAAATCTGCAAGGGCTTGCCCTCACGTGACGAATGCCTTCGGAGAGTCTCCGAGGCGGCGGCCGTGCTGGAGCCCGACCATGCCCTGGCGGCCTGCCTGGAGGTAGGGCGGAGAGACCGAAGGGACCAATGCCTGGCGGCGCTGGCCGGGCGGGTGAAGGGATGGAACAGCAACCTCGCCTGGAAGGCCTGCGACGGGATAGAGGACGAATACGAGCGGTATCTGTGTTTGAAGGAAAACTGGTTCTCTGTGCCCGAATCGGTGGCGGGAAATCTGGACCTCTCCATGGTGGTCTGCAACACGCTGGCGGTCAGGAGGAAGGAATGTCACGGCATGGTCCTGGACGCCCTAATAATGTTCTCTCCCGAGGAGGCCGGAGAGTTTTGTGAGGAGACGGGCGAGATTCCACGGGAGGAGTGCTATCTCAGGATAGCAAACAGGACCGATGAGGGGGATGTCGCCCTCGGAGCTTGTCTCAATCTCACCAACAGCTCGGGGTGCCTTATGAGAGTGGCGGAACGGTTCCTGGACATCGACGCCCTGACTGTCAGGGAGGCCTGCTCGCTGCTGCCTGCCGAAGACGCCTTTTCGTGCTACAACCGCACCTGGCTGAACTCCACCGAGACGGTTGTTCAATATCCAGAAGACTCTATGGCGATATGCGCCTCCATCGGCAACCGCTCGGACGCATGCTACTACGGGGTGGCGAGGCTCCTGAGCGATTCCAGCAAACAGCTGGCCATAAAATCGTGTAACCTCATAAAGGACGAAGAGATAAGGCTGGACTGCGTCAGGGAACACGGATAGCTGATGTAAAGCTCGGAGAGAAAGAGACTATAAGAATATAGAAGGAGGGGGAAAGCGCCGCTTACGCGGCCGCCTCCTCAATCAGAGCGTCTATTACCGCCCGGAAGTCCTCGGCCTCAGCCTCCAGGCCGCCGCCCGACTCGTAGGCGTTGCCTACGCGATAATATCTGCACCCGAACACGAAGGTGGGGACGCTTCCGCGGGAATTGAAATCCCAGTAGACCCCCATCTCGGAGTCGGGCACCTCGCTCTCCACTTCTTCAGTCAGGGTGTCG
>CAZTIX010000018.1:8457-9666 GCA_964613935.1 uncultured archaeon | reverse complement strand
ACAGGCTCCCAAAGCCTGAAGGATAAACCTGGCTACCCTACGGTCCCGAAGAGGTTTTCGGCGTGAACTTGCTCTCGGCAAGTTGCGCACAGGTTCGCCTTTGGCGAGCCTCGCGTCTTGCGTCTCCGGTCTTGCGTCTGCGGTCCGAAGCGCGGAGATTTTGACGCTAGGCGGATAAAAAGAGGCTCGGGCGCGGTTTCGGGAGGCTCGGAGGCCGCTTCACTCCTTCTCGGGCTTGCCCCGCTCCCTGAGCCAGTAGCCGGCCGCCAGGACCAGCACGATTACAAGGACTATTATCAGGAGGTTGTTGTCGGCGCCCTCGGCCTCTTCGGCCGGCTCCCCGCCGGCGAGCTCCCCGGGCAGGGCCAGCTCCGGAGACTCCCAAACGCACACCAAGTCATCGAACGGGTTGGTCCAGGGGACGAAGTCTGTCTTCTGCCAGACAACCTTCGTCCGGTTGCCCTGGGCGGCGGACGAGTAGCCCTCCGGCGAGCACTCGACGGATTCCGCTCCCTCCGGAAGGACGAACTCGAAGCTGCCGGCCGGGGCGACGTGGTTGTCGGGAGTGCTGCCGTTGACGATGAGGTTGACGTTGTAGCCGAAGACGTCTCCGTAGAGGGGCTCGGAGAAGCGGATTATCCACTCCTTCTCCTGGCCGGGGGCGAAGGTCGAGTTCCAGCCATCCAGGAGCAGGTCGGCGGTTATCAGGCCCGTGTCCTCGCGGAGGGTGGCCCCCTCCGGAAGGTCGAGGGCCCTTATGCGGAACGTGCTCGTGCTGTCGCCGGTGTTCTTGAGGATGTAGACGGCGGTGACGTCGGCGGCCCCGGAGAGGTCTGCCACGACGTTCACGCTCTCTATCTCCAGAGGGCCGCTGTAGCGGAGGGAGTCCTCGAAGGCCAGCTCGTTGACGAAGAAGTCGGTGAGGTTGCCGGATGCGGTCATCTCGCGCAGCTCGTCGTAGCCCGACTCGCTGCAGTACTCCTCTATGCCGTAGCGGGAGCAGTAGAGGGGCTCGTCTTCAAGGGGTACGTACGCGGCCGACGCGAGGGCCGCGAGGAGGGCCAGGGAAGCCAGGGCGAAGAGTTTCATTCTCATTTTGGTTATCGCGGGGAATTTAAAAATGAGGTCATGGCGCGCGGGACCAGGATATGTCGCAGTCCTTCAGGGAGTTTTTCAGCTCCAGGTAGTCTTGTCTTGAGACTTGGGTGT
>CAZTIX010000018.1:0-8357 GCA_964613935.1 uncultured archaeon | reverse complement strand
CAGTCCTTCAGGGAGTTTTTCAGCTCCAGGTAGTCTTGTCTTGAGACTTGGGTGTTGCGCAGGTGCAGCCGCTCCAGGTTCGTCAGGTCGGAGAGGGGCCGGATGTCACGGACGTTGGTGTCGGTCAGTACCAGCGTCTTCAGGTTCGTCAGTTTGGAGAGGTGTGAGATGTCTTGGACGTTGGTGCCGCTCAGGTCCAGCCACTCCAGGCTCGTCAGCTGGCTGACCCTCTTGAGCTCTTCGTCGTTCATCTTTTTATTGCCAAAGAAGCTCGCATACGTCCTGTCGAGGCGGAACTCCTCGCCGGCGATGGTTATGGTCGCTTCCGCTTCTGCCTCCGTGGTTTGAGCGGACTCCGGCTCCGGCGGCCGGGATTCTGCGGGGGTTTCGAAGCTCCAGAAGTTCGTTCCGTCTTCTGTGGAGAGCTGGATTGTTTTAGAAGAAGTGTCATGAATCAGATAGTAGTAATATTCGGTCCCGGGCTTCAGCCCAGTTATCTCGGCGCTCCACAGGCCGCCTTGATCGGCTTCGGGTGTTGCGAGCATGCCCCCGCCTATGGTTTGGGAAGCGGTGTCAGGGCCGAAGACCGAGATCTGAATTCTACCGTATTCCGGCTCCCTGTTCAACCTGAAGGTAATTGCAGCAGACGTGGCAGCGGGCATAGCTCCCGGGGTGATTACCTTCAAGTCCCCAGTAGGCTCCGAAGCAACCTCTCCCTGTCCCAACCCCCTTGACGTCGGTTCTTCGGCCCCCTCCTCTTCCGCCTCCGGGCAGCCGTAAATCGCTAGGTTGGGAATCGCCTTCTTCAAAGCGTTGCACTGGTCTCTTGAGACTTGGGTGCCGATCAGGGACAGCCACTCCAGTTTCTTCAGGCCGGAGAGGGGTGAGATGTCGGAGACTTGGGTGTTGCGCAGGAACAGCCGCTCCAGGTTCGTCAGGCCGGAGAGGGGTGAGATGTCTTGGACGTTGGTGCCGGTCAGGGACAGCGTCTTCAGGTTCTCCAGTTTGCTGACCCTCTTGAGCTCTTCGTCGTTCATCTTGTCATTGTGATTGAAGAATGCCCTCGGATCGTCGAGGCGGAAGGTCTTGCCGGCGATTTCTATGGTTTGCTTGAGGCCCTCGTCTAGCTCGGCATACTCGTTCCTCTCGTTTTCCTCCTGCACCTTCTCGCCGAGCTCGTTCTCGACATTGAACGGAAGCTCGAGCGTCTCGCCGTCAAGGGTGACGGTCAGGGTGTGGGAACCAGAAGCGATAGAGCCGGCTTGGGGCTTGCGAATGTCGACTTTATAAAACCCTCTGAATTCCGTCTTCTCGACCTGAAGGCCCTCTCCGTCAAGCCGGGCTGTCGGGGTTCCGATTGGCCTCTCGTCGGGGGGAGTAGTCTCTTCGTCCAGATACGCCATCAGATTGGCATTTATGGATATTTTAAGAACGTGGGTGTTTTCCGGCAGGGTTACGGTCACGACCTCCTGGATTTCCGAGTCTTCCACTAGCGTTTTTCTTGATAATGTCTCTGCCGTGGGACTGAAGACCCAAAGGACAACCTTATCTATCCGCTTGGACTCTTCTTTCGCTTCCTCTTCCTCCTCTTCGCAGCCGAGAATCGTCAGGCCGGAAATCTTCTGCTTCAAATCCTTGCACTGGGCCGCGGGGACGTTGGTGCCGGTCAGATCCAGCCGCTCCAGGTTCGTCAGGTCGGAGAGGGGTGAGATGTCCCGGACGTTGGTGCCGATCAGGGACAGCCACTTCAGGTTCGTCAGGCCGGAGAGAGGTGAGATGTCTTGGACGTTGGTGTTGGTCAGGGACAGCCGCTCCAGGTTCGTCAGGCCGGAGAGAGGTGAGATGTCTTGGACGTTGGTGCCGCTCAGGTCCAGCCACTCCAGGCTCGTCAGCTGGCTGACCCTCTTGAGCTCTTCGTCGTTCATCTTGTCCTTGTCATAGAAGCTCGCCTCCGTCTCGTTGAGGGGGAACTCCTCGCCGGCGATGGTTATGAAGCCTTCCTTCACCGGCGGAAGCTCTCCTGCGGTCCTGAAGGTCCACATGGCCCCTTCTTCGGCCATGACCCTGTCCTTGGTGTTGAGCTTCCCGGGGGTGTTGTCGTAGCCGTCCTGAACGGCCGGTTGTCCGGGCATCTCGACTGCCTCCCCGTAGGCGTAAAGCTCGTAGCGATACTCTGTGTCCGGCTGGAGGCCGGTCAGCTCCGCCTGCCAGTTCAAGGTGCCGGTCCTCTCCACCTCCCCGTCCTCCACGGTCGCCATGTCGGTCTTGCCGTCCCAGTAGTAGTTGACCCTGATTCCGGGGTGCTGCGCTATCTCCTTGTCGGTCCTCCACGTTATGACCGCGCTGTCCGGTTTCGGGGTTGCGGCCGGGTCGCTCTGGAGATAGACTCCGCTCTCGCTCACCCGGTCCTCCTGCTTGACGAACCTCCTCATCGCGACCTCCTCCGGCTCGATTTCCTTCACGTCGGCGCAGGCGCAGTAGTTGCTGCCGCCCGCCCCGAGGAAGCCCGACTTGAAGCCGTTTGACTTGCTGCCCTCGTCATAGTCGTAGGGGCACATGTAGGTCTTGTCGCACTTGGGAATCTCCTGCCGCCTCACGTTGGTCCCGGCGACGAAGGCGCCGTCCTTCTCCTTGGCCAGCTCCACGGAAGCGCAGGAGGACAGGCCCGACATCATCCTCACTTCGCCGCCGTCGGTGAACTCGTAAAGCGAATAGACGCCGTAGTCTCCGGCGTTGCCCTCCAGGTCTCCGCTGGCCTCCAGCTCGCAGTATGACTTCCAGACGCCCGATTTCACTTCCTTGTACTTGTCCGCTCCCAGCAAGTTGGCCTGGCAGCTCCCCCGCTCTTCGGTGCCGTCGAACTCGCAGACTATGGCGTTGTCGCTGCCCAGATAGAGCGTTCCGCTCTTGTTGACTGCCGGGACATTCTCCCAGAGGAGGAACGTGTCCGGGCCCATAAGGTTGGCGGGGCCGTTGATGGTCAACTCTTCCTCCCCCTCCTTGCACCCGTAGATGTCGGTGAAGACTATGGTCTGGTCGGCGTAGGGCTCCTTGTTGAGGCGCGCGAAAAGCTGGTAGGCGAGGCTGTCGGTCTCGCCGGAATTGTGACGCTCGATGAAGGTGTCGGCCGAGGCGACCGAATAGAGCCTGCTGTCGACCATCTTGCTGGGGAGCTCGAAGTAGCCGCCTCCGGAGCTGCCCAGCGAGAGCATCACCACGTCGGCGAGGTCTCCGAACCCGTCGCCGTCCAGTATTGTCAGGGGCTTCTTCTTGGCCCCGAACTCGGTCTCGCCCGCGATTTCGTCCGCGAGGACCTCCGCGGCCTTCTCATCCTCCTCGAAGCCCACTATAAGGCTCTGGCCCCAGTCGTCGGTCATGCGGTATTTCAGGACGGGCTCGTACTCCGGCTCCGGCTTCATGACCTCCTCGCCGAAGGCCTTGATGACCTCCATGAGCGCGTCGTAGCTGTTGCCCGCCAGGAGGACCCGCTCCCTGCGGAGGTCGTCCCTGCCGCAGGAGGTGTAGAAGCCGGCTCCCCTGAAGAAGGCGGCCTCGGGGAAGCCGTCCTCGCCCACCTCCTGGAACAGATACTGGTTCTCTCCCTCGGGCGAGGCGGGCAGGGGGACGATGTTGTAATCATTAACGGAAGTGCACACCCGCGGCATCTCGCCGCAGGCCGGCTCCCAGAGCTCGATGACCATCGTCTTTCCTCCGCATAAATCTCCGTCGTCGAACACGCCGGGGTCGCCGCCCACCTGGGTCAGCCTTTGGTAGGCCTGCCTCTCTATCGCGCCGTCCTGGAATCGCTTGATACTCTCTGAATTGGGGAGGAGGCTTATCATGCCGTAGGTCTCGCCGCTCTGGGGAAGGTATGACTTCAGTTTGGCCTGCGGGTGGGACGCCACCGTGGGGCTGCAGGGTATTATCGCTATGCATCCGCTCTGGTCGAGGGTCGTGGCGGGGGCTTCCAGGGCGGAGGCGGTCGTCAGCAGGGCTAATGTCGCAAGCAGGCAGAGGGGGGCTAGTCGGTCCATCTTGTCGTTGAGAGTTAATTAGGCGTGAAAGCTTAAAAATCAGGGCCGGGCAAATCGGGTCGGGCTCCCTCGCGGCTCTACTCCTCGTCCTTCGCCTTCTTTTCCTTCTTGCGCTCGTACACTATCAGGTCGGGCTGCTTGTCCTCGGACTTGTATCCGTTCGGGAAGACGACGTACTTCTGCCCGCCCATGTCAAGGTTCATGTAGGGCTTGCCGTCCGCCGAGGTGTTCTGCCAAATCGCGCCCACCTTCTCCAGATTGCTTTCCATCTTTTTCACCTCCTTTTGTTTTTGGCGGACGCGGGAGGATGAGGATTAGGGATTTTGCGTCAGATGAGCGCAAAAAGCGCTATGCTCGCAGCCGTCTATGGACCCATCAGGCTCGCTTATGCATAAGCTTATTCATAGCCTAGATTGTCAAGCTATGCTTATCAGGCGGACTATAGGTTAATTAGGCGCATTAAGAATTAATAGTTGGCGGGCTGAAAGATTATGCCGGGGGGATAACCCTCTCAGCCGGAGAAGACCTTCTCGACATCGTCCAGCTCGTCCTTGCTGGTGAGGACCAGGGCCTTGTCGCCTCCCTCCATGGCGCTCTCCGGATAGGCCGGCTCCTTGTCGCCGCTCTTGCGTATGATGCTGATGAACTGGGACTTCTCCGGCATCTTCACCTTCGCGACCTTCCTTCCGTCGAGCTTGGAGCCGGGCCTTATGTTGAACTCGATGAGCTCTATCTCCCCCTCGTCGAGCATGGCGAACCCGCTGATGTCCGGGTCGTTGACCATCTCCTCGACCTGGGTGGCGATGGACAGCTCAGGATAGACCACCGCGTCTATGCCCAGCTTCTGGAACAGGGCCTTGCTGTACTCGATGTGGGTGACCCGGCAGAGCGCGCGCTTGGCCCCCAGCTGCTTGGCCAGGATGGAGATTAGTATGTTGGAGTCGTCGCTGCCGCTCATGGCCAGGACCACGTCCGCCTCCTCCACGCCCGCCTCCTGGAGGGTCTTTATCTCCTTGGCGTCTCCGTTTATGACCGTGGCGTCGAGCTTGTCGGTTATCTCCTCCGCCCGCTCCCTGCGCTGCTCTATCACGACAACGTCGTTGCCCTTCTTGGTCAGGAACTTTGCGGTGTAGAAGCCCAGTATCCCGGCTCCCGCGACTATGATGTACATTCCGGGTTATATTTCGGACAGGGGAATAAAAAGAGGCGCTCAGCGCCTCTTGAGGGCGTAGGCGGCCAGGGCGAACAGCGGTATGAACTCTAGGCGGCCGAAGAGCATGGTCCCGATGAGGCCCGCCTTCACCGGCGCGTTCAGCTCCCAGCCGGGTATGGCCGTCACCCCTCCGCCGGCCTGGGCGCTGGTCACGGTCAGGACGGAGTCCACCGCGTCGTACTGGAAGCCCACCATGAGGGAAGCCACGATGATAATCGCCGCACCGTAGATGAAGAAGTAGGAGGCGATGTCGGCCAGCTCGGACTGCCCGACCTTCCTGCCCTGGTACTTGAAGTGGGACACCGCGCCCTTGGGGGATATCTGGCGCCCGGCCTTCCAGATGAAGTATTTAAACATGACATATATCCTCTTGACCTTCAGCCCGCCCGCCGCGCTGTTGGTGCAGCCGCCGATGAGGGAGAGGACTATAAGGACCGCCATTATGAAATCGCCCGCGGCGGCGGTTATGTGGGGGGTTATCTCGAACCCCCCGGTGGTCGAAGTGGAGAGGGCCTCGTAGGCGAGGGGGGCCGGGTCCTGCCCGTTCAAAAACAGATACCCCCCCACCAGAAGCATGCCGACGGCCAGTATCGCGAAGAAGGCAAGCGTCTCGCGGTCCTCGAAATAGGCCCTCAGCCGGCGGTTCTTCAGCACCCGATAATGGGCTATGAAGCTCACCGCCCCCATGACCATGAGAAGAGCGGTCACCGCCGCCATTATGGGGAATGTGTCGGGCATGGTCCGCTGGTAGTAGCCCCAGCCCTCGGAGTGGACGTCCACTCCGGTCGTGGAGATGGCGTTCATGGAGATGTTGAAGGAGTCGAAGACGGGAGCCCCTATCAGAACCAGCACTACCACCCCCAGGGCGGTCCAGAAGGCGTATATCTTGGCGATCTCCTTGGCAGAGTTGGCCAGGCTGGGCTTTAGCCGGTCGAAGCCCTCGCCCAGGACTATCTTTGAAACGGACTCCGACTGCATGATGGAGTGGAAGGCAACCGCGGTTATGCCTATGCCCCCCAGCCAGGCCAGCAGGGCGCGCCAGAACAGGACGCTGTTGGGGATTGTCTCCACTCCCTGGATGTTGGTCAGGCCGGCGGTGGATATGGAGGAAACGGATTCGAAGAGGGCGTCCAGCGGCCCCATCCCGCCCACGAGGAAGAAGGGGAGGGAGCCGAACAGCCAGACCATGAGCCAGGTGATGGCCAGCGTCACGACAGTCATTCGGGTGAAGGGCTCCTCGTCGCGCTTGAAGTAGCGCTGGAACAGGAGGGAGATTCCCGAGGTGAAGGCGAAGAGCGGGATGTAAAGGTACCAGGAGGCCTCGCCGTACAGCATCCCCACTGCCATCGGCACCAGCATGAGGACTCCGAACCAGAAGCCCAGGGTCGCGACGTCGCGGGCTATTATCTTGGCCTCGGCGACCTTCTTGGGGTAGAGATACATGGTTGGCTCTAGATATTATGGGCTGGGTTTAGAAAAAGGCGACGGCCCGCCTATTCCACGGACTTCAGCTTGTCTTCGGAGGTTCTCCGCGCGTCGCGGCGGTCGTCTATCTTGAGGGTGGTGTAGACGCGCTCCGCTCCCCGCTCGAAGACCGCCTCGTGGGCCCTGCGGACAGCTTCCAGGAGGGTCTCCGTGTCTTCCGCCTCGATGACCGTGCCCATGGAGCCGGGCGCCGTCTTCACGCCGGAGGCCTCCAGCTCCCTTATCGCCGCCTTGACGTGCTCGGCCAAATCTATGCCCTCCCCGAGGGGGAACGTGCTCAATTCGGCTATTATGGCCATGTCGTACTATATTGAAGCGCGCTAACTTAAAGCGCAGCTGGGGCAGTTGCCTGAAAAAACGACGAGCAGCCAAGCTATGAAGAGCGAGCCTGCCGCCAAAAGCAAAACCTTGGTTAAGCGGTCTCCGTGCATTGAACGCCGAGGATGGGATTTGAGGTCTCCTGTCTTGAGTCTTCGGTCTTGTCTGGAGGAGACTTGAAGTCTACTGTCTTCGGTCCTGTTTCTGGATATCTAGAGTGAGCCTAGTTAAAAATGTGGTTACGCTACGTTAAAATAGTAACAATAGTAACGTGAAAATGTTACTGAACATTGGAATAGGCGACTCTCACAGGTTCCGCTACAGGTAAGAAAGTAAGAATTAATGGGGGACGGACTTTGGAGTCAATGCCAATAACGGCCCCGGCATAGTTATATGTTAGAGTAGTTAGAGTAAATCTGCAAGCTTCTTGATGTCCTTGTTTGCTACATGGGTGTAGATTTGCGTGGTTTTCAAGTCCTTATGCCCCAACAGTTGCTGAATATATCTTATATCTGCCCCAGATTCTAAAAGATGCGTGGCGAAGCTATGCCTTAACGTGTGCGGAGTTACATTCTTTTTGATTCCTGCTCTTTTAGAAGCAGATTTCACAATCTGCTGTATTGTCCTTTTGTTGTATTTTCCGTCTCTTTGGGAAGTAAATATCGGGCCCTTTTCTTTCAGCCCGAGTATTCTCAGGGTTTCAATTAATCTCTTGTGAAGAAAGATTACTCTTTGCTTATCTCCCTTTGCGGCTTTTAGGTGAATTATCTTTCTATCTATGTCGATGTCCGACCATGAGATGTTTCTTACTTCATCCAACCTTAGCCCGGCATAATAGAGAAACATGAGAATCAGTTTATGCTTCAAATTGTTTGTTGAATCGATGATCCTGCTTACTTCGTCCCTGCTTAGGACTAAAGGCAATTTTAGGGATTTTCTGGCAAGTGGCAGTTTTTCCTCAAATTTTGTATCAAGAACGTTTTCATGAAAGAACTTTAGGGCAAAGTAAGCGGACCTCATTGTTGAATTGCTTTTGGTTGTGTAGGACAATAGAAACTCTCTCGGCGTCTTGCCGGAAGACAGGTAGGCATTAACTATGGATACGTAAGATTTTCCAGTTTGAAAAGAGTATCTTCTAAGTTTTATCTCCTCAATGAGCTTGCCGATTAGCCCATTTCTTTCTTCAGGAGACTGTGGATTGCTTTTATTTGTCATCTATTAAATTTCAGCAGATATGCTTATAAACTCTCGCTTTTAAACCTAAATTATCTAATTAAGCGAATGTTTATCTCGTATAATAGGTGTTA
>CAZTIX010000017.1:0-9815 GCA_964613935.1 uncultured archaeon | reverse complement strand
CAGTGGTCGGCGTGGAAGTGGGAGATGAAAATCTGGTCCAGCTTCATGAAAGGGAGCTTGGCCATCCTCATCTGGCGCTGGGTGCCCTCCCCGCAGTCGAAGAGCATGCGGTGGCCCCGGAACTCCAGATAGATGGCGGGCATGCCCCTCTTCTCGGTGGGGACGGAACCGGAAGTCCCCAGAAACCTGGCCTTTATCATGGTTAGTTTAAGTCCCCGTCCTAAATAAACGTCACTTGAGCTGCTTTCGGTAAACTGGCGCCAGCTCTGGAAAGTAGACGTCCAGCGACCCGCCGCCCGTGGCCAACTCGCCGGGACCGACGGTGACCGTGCTCGGGCCCAGCCGCTCCCAGTCTTCCAGCCGCTGCAGCCGCCTGTGGACGCCGCGGTGCCCGGGAACGGCCAGCAGGTCGCCCGCGCCCATCCTCTTGGCCTCCTCCATAATCCCCGTGAGGAGTTTGCGGCTCACAGGACCTTTCCGATGAGCCCTTTCCACGTAGAGGTCCCCTATGACATGCCCCTCCGCCCGGCCCAGCCGCGGATTGCTCTCCGTTGAACGGGCGTCCTCCCTGTGGTAGAGCATGCCGCGGGGCTCCGGGCTGATTCCTATCATGCCCACGGGCTCCCCGTCCCTCTCCGCTATAAGATGCTTCTTTAAGAACTTGGCCTTGCCAATCTGGCCGGACTCTCTGACCAGATTCCGCCTCCAGCGCCATATCCTCAGCCAGTCCCGCCACGTGGACGGCCTGACCTTGATTCTCCTCTTTCCAGCCCTCGCCCTTCCCATGCCTATTTTTCATATCAAAGCCTCAAAAATACCCATGATGAAAGAACTTCTCGAGGAGCTCTCGAAGGCAGACGGCATCAGCGGCTACGAGGACGAGGTCCGGGCCGTGATGAAGAAGCGGCTGTCCAGATACGGCGAGACCGAGGTGGACCGATTCGGCAACGTGGTCTGCCGAAAGGGCAGCGGCAAGCCCCGCATAATGCTGGCGGCCCACATGGACGAGATAGGCCTGCTGGTCAAGCACATAGACGAGAACGGATTCATACGCTTCATGCCGATGGGCGGAATCGACGACGAGACCCTCCCCGCGCGCAATGTCACCATTCTGGCGGAGGGCGGGCGCGTGCCCGGGGTCGTAGGCTTCAAACCCCCCCACCTCAAGAAGGACGACGAGGACAAGAAGAAAAAGCTCAAGATAGACGACATGTACGTCGACACGGGCCTGGACAAGGAAGAGGTGAAGAAGAAGGTCCAGGTGGGCGACCCGATGACCTTCGACTCCCGATTCGCGTTTCTCGGCAAGAACTTCACAGGCAAGGCCCTGGACGACAGGGTGGGCTGCGCCGTGCTTATCGAGGCTCTGAGGCAGCTCAGGGATTTCAGGGGGACGGTCTACGCGGTGGCGACAGTCCAGGAGGAGCTGGGCCTCAAGGGGGCGCGCACATCCGCCTTCAAGCTAAACCCGGACTTCGCCCTGGCCATCGACACGGGAATAGCCGGCGACACCCCAGACGTCAGCAAGAAGGAGGCGGCCCTGGAGCTCGGCAAGGGGCCGGCCATAACGGTCGTGGAGTCGAGCGGGAGGGGACTCGTGCCCTCGCCGCAGATCAAGAAGCATCTCATAAGCTGCGCCCGCGACGCCAAGATACCCTACCAGCTGGAGGCGACCAAGGGCGGCATGACCGACGCCGCCATAATCTACATGAGCAACGAAGGAGTCCCCACCGGAGGAGTGTCCATCCCGACCAGATACGTGCATTCCCCCGCCAGCATAGCCAACCTGGACGATGCAAAGAACGCGGCGAAGCTGGTCGCGGAGTTCGTGCGCAGAATCGGGGAGCTGGCCTAAGCCCAGCGGCTTAGCGAGAGCCGAACAGGGCCCTAGACGAAAGAGAAATCAACCTTTGAGACGTCCAGCTTCCTCTTGAAAAGCTCCTTCAGAATTCGAAGCCGCCGGCCCGACGCCTGCTCTCTCTGGCCCCGGGGAACGTCGATTCTGACGCAATCCTCCCCGATGTCCGGGCTGGCCCTGAGGGGCTTGCAGGCCTTGTTTATGAAATCGCGCGGATTCTCGCAGTCCTCGAAGACCGCTATCCTCTTCCCAATCTTGCGCCTTGCGCGGTTTATGTTTTCCCCGCCCTTGCCTATGGCCCGGCCCAGTTGACCCTCCCTGACTATGAAGATGACGGTGTCCTCGGCCCGCAGGCAGTCGACGGTCCTGGCCCCGGTTATGGATTCAAAGGCGTTCAGGAGCTGTATGTCCTCGGTATTTAGACGCATCTTCACTCGGCCTGGAGGATGTTGCTGCTCCCGGGGTCGGCCACGCCGACCGAGGATATGGGAAACGGCTTGGCGCAGGCGTATCCCAGCTCCCTCGACGACTCCGGGTACTCGTAGTACTTCACGTCGGACAGCTGGGCGTATCGCTTGAAATCCTCCTTGCTCTCCTCCGAGGCGTTATTGGCCACGATGACCATCTTGAGCTTGCCCCTGAGCAGGCCCTTCTTGATGCTCTTCTTTCCTATGACCGCCTTGCCGTCCTTGAGGACCCTTCTTATCTCCTGTTCAAAATTCATTCTCGGATTGAAGCGAATCAAACCGCCCGCGTCTTATTTGAAAGGAATCGTATAAAAAGCTTCTCGGGCGGCGGCAGTTGCCGGCTCAGAACCGGTCCAGCACGGTGGCGAACCGCTTACCTGTCTCCGCGTCGAAGTGGGCGATGTGGACCGGAACGGACGGCTCGCTCCGGACGAACTCGGCGCGGGTGATTATCCCGTCCCGGAGGCTGTACCTCACGTCCATCGGACGGCCCCACGCGGCCCTTTCCCCGTCGGGCATCAGCGGCCTGGACAGCCCGTAACGCGGGCCCCGCAGACCGGCGCCACCGATTGTGTGGGCCCTGCCGAAGGGCTCAGAGCCGTTGCTGGCCCTGACTCTGTCAATCAGCCTCTGGGGGAGGCGCTCTCTCCTGCGGTGCTGGGGCATGAGCCTTAGCTTGTTTTCAACAGCCTGCCGTTGCCGTCCAGCGGGCCTAGGTACTGCGCGTTGCCCCGCCCGTCGCTGGCGCGTATCCAGTGGATTTTCCGGCCCTCGACCGTTGTCGCGCCCACCGAGATTCCCTCGTGGCCGGCGGGCTTCACCGTGAGGGTGTTTTGGTGGACCGGCCATACCTGGTAGGCCGGCCTGCCGCCCGATTCGTGGGCCTGGACGAGCCGCCTTACCATCTCGACATGCCGGGGGTCTCCTTTCATCAGCTTTTTGATAATATTACCTTTCCCTCTCGGAGACTTGAGATGCTTTGGTTTCGGACCGCGCAGGGGCATTCTCGGACATTAGTTTTATGCTCAAAGGTTAAAAATATGCCATGAACGAGTTCCTTGAGAGGCTGGACGGCATAGTCAAAGAGCAGTGCGAGCCCGAGACGGGAGTCGTCTTCTCCGGCGGGGTGGACTCCAGCCTGCTGGCGGTGCTGGCCGCGCGCCACTGCGGCGTGACCGCCTACGCGGTGGGGACCGAAGGCGCTCCCGACCTGCCCTTCGCGCGCAATCTCAAGAGTGAGTTTGGCTTGGAGATTATCAAGCTCAGCGAGGACGACATAGAGGCCGCGCTGCCCGAGGTTGTCCCGGTCGTCAGGAGGGAGGAGGGCAGGGTCAGCCCGGTCCGGGTCGGCGCCGAGCTGCCGTCCCACTTCGCGGCCAAGGCGGCCGCCGAGGACGGTTTGAGGGTCATGCTGTCCGGACAGGGCCCCGACGAGATGTTCGGCGGCTACGCCCGCTACAGGTCCGTCCTCGCCGAGGAGGGCTACGGGGCCCTCGAGCGCCTCCTGCGCAGGGACACCCTGGAGCTCAGGGACGAGATTATCAAGATAGACCGGGCCGTATGCGCGCGCCACGGCGTGGAGCTGCGCAACCCCTTTTTGACTAATGGCTTCGTGGATTACGGCCTCTCGCTGGACGTCGGGGACAGGATATGGATGGGCGCCGAGAAGCCCCCCCACCCCCATGAGCGATATGGGGGGAAGTTCATAATCCGTAAGCTCTGCGAGAAGCTCGCGGCGGAAGAAGTCCTGCCGAGGGAGATAGTCTGGCGTCCCAAGAAGGCCGCCCAGTACGGCAGCGGGGTCCACAAGGTCCTGGACCGGCTAGCCCGCAGAAGGGGCTTCAAGAAGAGGGCGAGAGAGCGGGGGAAGAGCCACTACCTGACCATGTTCCTGGAGGAGTACGCCTGATGGACCTGACGGAAGCGGTCCGCGGACTCATCGAGCGGGCGTCGACGCAGCTGCCCCCGGACGTCCTGCGGCTGCTGGAGGGGGCCCGCGGGGATGAGAAGGGGGCCGGCGCGGCGGCCCTGGACGATATCCTGGAGAACGCCGATATCGCGCGCAGGGAGGCCAGGCCGATGTGCCAGGACACCGGGGCCCTGAACTTCTTCGTCCGCAAGGGCGGACATAGCGAAGACGAACTCGGGGAGGCAATAACGGAAGCCGTGGAGGCGGCCACTTCCGAGGGCCTTCTGCGCCCCAACTCCGTCGATCCGGTCAGCGGCAAGAGCCTTGGCAATCTGCCGGCGGCCCATTTCGAGGAGGGCGATTTTGAGGTCAAGCTCCTGCTCAAGGGCGGCGGCTCCGAGAACGTCAGCGCGCAATATAAACTTCCCGATGCCTCGCTGGAGGCCGGGCGCGACATGGGGGGCGTCGAGAAGTGCATATCCGATGCGGTCTTCAGGGCGCAGGGCAAGGGCTGCCCGCCGTATGTCCTGGGAGCGTGCATAGGCGGCCAGCGCGAGTCCGGATATCTGGGGGCGAAGAAGCAGTTGTTCAGGAAGATGGGCGAGCGGGGGGAGCTCGCCGGACTGGAGACCCGACTGAAAGGGAAGCTGAACGGCTTGGGCATAGGCCCGATGGGTCTGGGCGGCAAGAGCACTGTTCTAGAGGTCTTTGCCACCACGCTGCCAAGACTTCCGGCCTGCTATTTCGTCTCAGTCTCAATCAACTGCTGGGCTCTCCGCAGGTGGACGCTGACAATAAAGGATGGAAAACCCCATTACTCTTAGGACGCCTCTGAAGGAGGGGGATGTCAGGAAGCTGAAGGCGGGAGACCGAGTTCTGGTATCCGGCACCATCTACACCGCGCGCGACCAGGTGCACAAGTTGCTCTCCGAGAAGATGCCCGACGAGTTCAAGGACTTGTTAGAAGGCTCGATAATCTATCACTGCGGCCCAATAGTCAAAGACGGCAGGATTGTCTCTGCAGGTCCCACGACTAGCATACGCGAAGAGCCCTATGAAGCCGGTTTAATCAAATACTACAACATCAGGGCCGTAATCGGCAAGGGCGGCATGGGCGGGGACACCATGCGCGCGCTAAAGGGCGTCGGCGCGGTCTACCTGGCCGCCACCGGCGGGGCCGGCGCCCTATTGGCAGACTCGATAAAACAGATAAAGAGCGTCCGGTTCGAGGAGTTCGGCGTGCCGGAGGCCATGTGGGAGCTGGAGGTGGAGGATTTCCCCGCCACGGTCGGCATGGACTCCCACGGAGGGAGCCTCTACAAGGAGGTGCTGGAGGACTCCAGGCGCCGCATGAGGGAGCTTTAATTGCCTTCGCGTCTAATTAACCGAGATGCCTGACGAGAAGAGAATCCTGGAGGAGGGCAAGAAGCTGATAGGGGAGTTCTCCGAGGCGCTGAAGAACTTGCCGGAGATTGGAGAGACCCACTACGTGGTGGACCTGAAGAACGTCACCCGGCCCGACGAAGGCGGCGCCTGCCCGCCCGGCTTCAGGAACAAGTTCGAGAATCTGGCGCCGAAATGGGAGCGCGGCCACGTCAAGGTCAAGAAGAGAAGATGAGCGAGCATGTCGAGAAGCTGCTGGAGAAGAAGGACGAGCTCAACGCCTTCATAAAGGCGTATCCCGAAGAGGCGCGCGGGCAGGCCGGGAAGAGCGAGGGGAGGCTCAAGGAGAAGGTTCTGGCGATAAAGTCCTGCATCTGCGCGGACGGTTTTCTAACCTCCTGCGGCTCGAAGACCCTGGAGAACTATGTGGCCCCCTACGACGCGACCGCAATCGAAAGAATCAAAGCCGAGGGCGGCATAATCCACGCCATGGCCAACATGGACGAGTTCGCCTGCGGCGTCAGCGGAGAGAGCTCTTTCTACGGCCCCACCGACAATCCGGCCGCGCCCGGGAGGATACCAGGAGGCTCGTCCTCCGGCTCGGCGGCCGCGGTGGCCGCGGGCTACGTGGACATGGCCCTGGGCTCTGACACAGGAGGCTCGGTGAGGAACCCGGCCTGCCACTGCGGGGTGGTCGGCTTCAAGCCCACCTACGGTCTTGTCTCGCGCTACGGCCTGTGCGACATGTCCATGAGCCTGGAGCAGATAGGCCCCATCGCGCGCAGTGTGAGGGACGCGGCCCTTCTGCTGGATGTCATAGCGGGCCGCGACCCGAAAGACGCCACCTCGCTGGAATCGAAGGGCGGCTACGCCGACAAGCTCGACACCAATCTCAAGGGCAAGAAGATTGGCTATCCCAAAGAGTTCGACTCTCTGATAGTGGACGAGCCAATAAGGAACATAGTGCGCGCAGCCTTGGACAAGATGAAGGACGCTGGCGCCAAGATAATAGATGTGGAGCTCCCTTCTTTAGACAAGGCCATACCCACCTACTATCTCAACGTCTATGTGGAATTCTTCTCAGCGACCAGAAAATACGACGGGCGCAGATACGGCCACAGGATAGCAAAGGCGTGCGGCGAGGAGGTCCTGAGGCGCATGCTCCTCGGCAGCTACATCAGCCAGAAGGAGTGGCGGGGGAAGTACTACCGCAAGGCCCTGCAGGCGCGCTCCGTGATTCGGGACGAGCTCATGCGCGCGCTCAAGGGCGTAGACGTCCTGGCGGGTCCCGTGGTCCCCAAGCTGCCCCACAAGCTCAAGGATAAGATAACCGACCCGCGCGTGCTTTACGCCTACGACCTCTTCACGGTCCCCGCCAACCTCTCCGGCGCCCCGGCAGGCTCGGTTCCTGCCGGAGAGATCAACGGCGTGCCTACAGGCCTTCAAATCATCGGGAAGCCGCTGGAGGAGCAGAAGGTCCTGGACGCGATGGCGGGCTTCGAGGCGCTGGGCTAGTCGCCTCTGAACAGCCTTGCCAGCCTTTCGGTGCGTTTTGGGGTTTCCGTGCCCGCCGCAAGCATCCCTTTCCAGTCCACCCTACGTATGTCCGGGTCCACCTCGGTCAGGGCCCAGAGCCGGTCGTGTATGCCGGCGATTCGTTC
This sequence comes from uncultured archaeon, assembly GCA_964613935.1. Lineage (GTDB taxonomy): Archaea > Altiarchaeota > Altiarchaeia > JAFGQM01 > JAFGQM01 > CAZQBY01. The sequence continues at coordinate 2,537 of CAZTIX010000017.1, read as the reverse complement.
TGTTGCGTCCGGGGGCTGGCTGTTCCCCCTGATACTCTCTTCCAATCCCCTTTTTTCTTCCTGGAGTCTCCGATAGCGTTCCCACCGCTCGCGGGGGCTGAGTGAGCGGAATCTCCTCATGATATCTCGAACCCTCTTCGGCGGCTCACTGACGGTCTCTGGGGTCTGATGAGCGGACTCTCTATTAACCAAACCATGCTGAACAAAATCCTCTCTGAGCAATCTCACCTTATCGTTATCCAAATATATCCCTCTTTTCGCGAGCTTGCGGGCAACCTCCTCGTCAGGGATGCCCAAACTGAACAGCCTCGCCATCACGGCCAGATGTCGGACAGGCCGCTTCTTCCTCGTCAGGAGTCTTCTGGCCGTCTCGGAAGCATGCGGAAAGAACTCGTCAACAACGCGCCTGCGGACCATGCTCCCGATTTTTTGCTGATATCTTGGGCCCGGGTCCCATCCCCGATTTTTCATGGCAGAGATGATTTCCTGGGGACTTGCCCCCCCCATCACCATGCTTTTTAGGAGCTCTCTTCTAGCCTGATTTTCCCTTTCCTGTCTTCCTTTAATGCCCATCCCCCGCCTGATGTCCCCGACTTTCGACTCGGAGGTATTGTGCCCCCTGTCCCTAAGCCTTCGAAGGACTTCGGGGTCATTGTGCCCCTGCCTAATCAGCCTCTCTGCGGCCCTGACTGTTCTCTCCGGGGTTTTGTTGGGGGGTTTTCTTCGGGCCAAATGGACTCACCGCCAATATTTTGGGATAAAGTATTAAAACCCTGGCGGGAAGGGCGCTAGTCGCTCCCCACCACGCTCTTGAGCCTCTGCACCCCCCCTATCTTCTTTATGACGCGGGCGACTCCCTTGGGGACCAGCTGCTCCCAGTCGCCGCCCTCGAGCATGCGCTCCCTTATCTTGGTCCCGCTGTACTTGTCGCGGTCGAAGAGGGGCTGGGCCCTGACCTTGATTCCGGCCTCCTCGAACAGCCTGCGTGACAGCGGGTTGCGGGTGTAGGCGACGCCGAAGGGCGGGCAGAACGCCCTGACGTGGCTCACCCAGAGGGCGTTGTTGTTGATGTCCGGGATGGGTATTATGGTGTAGTGGCTCAGGGGAATCTCCTCGCCGGCCAGCGCCTCCTCTATCATGCTGAGCCTCTCCCCGCCGGTGAACGGGTTCTCTCGGGTGTGGCTGTACTGGGAGCTGCCCACCCCTATTATCAGCAGGTCGCACTCTCCTATGAGCTTCTTCACCACCTCCATATGCCCCTTGTGGAAGGGCTGGAAGCGACCTATCAGCAGGCCCGTGGTCATTCTTCTATGATTGTTTTTACTTTTTTCAAGAACTCCTTTGCGTCGTTTACCGACTCTTTGGCCATTTCTTTTGTTACTTCGACCATGGTCTCATAATCGGTCCTTATCCTTACCTGCAAATCTCTGGCCAGAGAGGCCGCATACTCCTGTTCCAGCTCTCCGGGTTTGACATAAAGCCGCTGTATTTCGCTTATGACTCCATGATGTGTCTTCGGCTCTACGCCCTTTAAAGTCAATAGCGCCTTGGAGGCATGATACATCGAATAATGGGCGTTGCGGGCGGCATCGTCGAAATAACTGTCGTTCAGCAGATTAACCGCTCTTCCAAGCTTCTTCTCCGCCTCTCCCAAATGCGACGCAGTCGCCTCAGAGTTCGATTGCTTCATTCTCTATGGTTCGATAGAAGGGGGCTTTAATCTTCTTCATCCTCTCGTACTCGGGCAGGGTGAGGTTTACCACTTCAGGGACCGCACCCGCTTCCAGAACCCGCCCTATCGGGCCATTCAAATCTTTGAAGACGCTTTCTTTCGACAGGACGAGTATGTCTATGTCGCTCTTCTCCCCCTCCCTTTCTTTGGCCACACTCCCAAAAAGCCTTATGGAGACTATCCTGTCCTTCAAGTCCGCGCGCAACTGGTCTGCGAATTCCTTGGCCAGCTCTTTTTTATCCATCCGCCTATTTTACGCCTTTTTTAACTAAAAACCTCAAAAACGCCGTCTCGGAATGGAAATACCCGAATCTCACCCCCGGCGCGAGTCGCTCATGCAGAGGCACAAGATTGAGGAGGGGGTCAAGGCCGGATATGTCACGCCCACCGGCATGATAGCTCAGGGGCGCGGAGAGGCGTTCGACTACCTCATCGGCGAGAGGACCACCGGGCCCGCGAGGAGGGCGGAACAGGCGGCAGTCGCCAAACTCTCGCACATGCGAGAGTTGGTCATTTCGGTCAACGGCAACGTGGCCGCGCTGTGCCCGGAAGATGCGGTCGGCCTGGCCGACGCCCTCGGCGCCAAGATAGAAGTCAACTTGTTCTACTGGTCGGAGGAGCGGGAGCAGAAAATTGCTGAAGTCCTTAGAAAGGCTGGCGCGGAGTCGGTCTGCGGAGCCGGAGAGAAGGTTAAAATCCCCGGCCTGGAGTCGGCGCGCGGAAAGGTGGACCCGGAGGGCATATACAAGGCGGATGCCGTCCTGGTCATGCTGGAGGACGGAGACCGGACCGAGGCGCTCAAGGA
>CAZTIX010000016.1:0-9932 GCA_964613935.1 uncultured archaeon | reverse complement strand
TCCCACAGGTCGACGTCGGTAAGCGCCTTTTTAGCCCTTTCCTTGTCTTCAGTGTTATATCTTTTGAATGCGCCGTTCAGCCTGCTTTGCAGGACAATCTCCCAGACCGTTATCGGAAAGTCAAAATCTATATTCTTGAACTGCGACAAGTAGCCTATGTGCTTCCTGCCTTCCTTAGGCGACTTTCCAAAGACTTCTATTTTGCCTGAATCCGGCTCAAGCAGCCCGAGGATCAGTTTTATTATAGTAGTTTTGCCTCCACCGTTCGGCCCCACAATGCCCAAAAAATCCTTCTTGCGTATATCTAAGTTCACGTTCCTGATGAAGGGATCCTTATCGTAGCTGAACGACACGTCGCGAAGGCTGACAGCTATTTCTTGCATGATGATTTCCAAGGAAGGGAAATAAAAGCGCCTAGAGATTGGCGCTTATAGTCTCACCTACGCTCTCGAGGTTTTCGATATAGTTCTCAGCAAGGGGGTCTATCTGAATCATTACCGCACCGATCTCCTCTGTTATGGATTCGGCCACGCTCTTATCGAACTGTGCCTGGACGAATATGACCTTTACGCCCTCATGCCTTGCAGTGTCAATCAGATCTTGAAGCTGTGAGGCTGTTGGTTCCTTGCCCTCTTGCTCGATCGCTATCTGCTCAAGTCCGTATGCGTCCGCAAAATAGCCCCATGCCGGATGAAAGACCATCAAGACGTTTGTGCCAATTCCTTCGAATACTGCATTTAACTCATTATCCAGGCTGTCCAGCCTTGCGATATATGTGTCTGCATTGGCTCTGTACTCATTAGCGTTTGCAGGATCTGCCTCTGCAAGGCCAACATAGATGCTCTCGACCTGCAACTTCACCAGATTAGGGGAAAGCCAGATGTGGGGGTCGGCACCTTCGTTGTGATGCGCTTCCTTGTCTTCGCCTTCATCTTCGCTCTCATGTTCCCCTACCCCGCCGCCATGCGCCTCACCTTGGTCATGCCCCCCCTCCTCGCCGAAGAAACGCAGAGGGATGGACTCGGAAGTATCTATGATAACGAGGTCCGGATTGAGGCTCTTTATCCGGTCTATATTGGCTTTTTCGAAAGGCACATGCCCTATCCTGAAATAAATATCAGCCTCTTCTATTGCGGCCAGGTCCTGTGGGCTTAGATCGTATGTCGCAGGGCTCGATCCCGGGGGGATGAGCTCTTTTACGCTCACATGGTCTCCGCCCACGGACTCCACAAACTCCTTTTGTGGGAGGATGCTCACAATGGCGTTTATATCCTCAATATTATCACCAGAACTCTCCGAAGAGTCCGGCCAGAAGAAAACGACTGCAACCAACGCAATCGCTGCCAACACGACAATAACCAAAGCAATATTGTTTTTCATGCGCAAATTAGATTATTAACTTATTAAAAACAATTAATAATTTTTTAAGGAAACCCCACAAATATTATTAATGATAACTACAATCAACGTGAGCGGCGAAGTACTCAAACAGGTCGACGAGCTGATATCAAAAGAAGGATATAAGTCGAGATCAGACGTCTTCAGGGCGGGCATCAGGGAGCTTGCGGCCAACCGGAGTGAGAAGATCACTGGCAGGACCAAATGCGTAATCCTGCTCTCGCACAGGAAGGAGAAAGAGACTACCTTGAATAAGGTCAAGCACAACTACGAAGACCTAGTGGAGACACAGGTGCACACCCATCTCGAGGACGGCCTTTGCACGGAACTTTTTGTGATCTCAGGTGAAGGTGAGCGCATAAGCGCCTTGATCAAGGAATTCAGGAAAAACGGCGCTGACCGGATATTATCGATACCCTCCAAGCTGCCAAAGATACCCTCCAAGCTGCCAAATAGTATATAAAGCGCTTAGAGATCTAATGGCCTGATTCAAACACAGTTGTAAAGAACTTCAGGATGATATTGGTTTGTAGATACTAATCCATTCCTACTGTATTTATCTTTTAGTTTCTACTAGAATAACGAAAACAAACAAGACCATCGCGCGAGGTTCCAAACAAGAACCTGCGCGTGAGCTGCCCAACCGGCAGCTACGCGCAAGGACCAGAGGTCCTTTGCGCCCAGGTTCATCTCCGATGAACCTCGGGACTCGGGACAGAGGACTTGGCTTTGCTCAGACAAGACATGAGGTTCGCTTAGCGAACCTATGCCCAACTTCATCTCCGATGAAGTTCGGGCCCAAGACCCTAGACTCAAGGCCCACTTTCCCGGCGGCCGCACCTTGATTCTCCCCGATTAGCCTCGGTGCGCCCTTCGCTTCATCGGGCGCTTGGCTTAAGGGATGAGGCGCGCCGCAAAGCGGATGCCGCGCGCCGAGCTTCGCGGCGGCGGCCGCATTTTCATTCTCATAGACGCTCATTTTTATAGAATCCTCCATTACTAAAACGCATTTTTCAAAATGGACCCCACCGGACAATCTGATTCCGAGGGCGGCAACAGGATATTCCTTATGATTCTGCTGGCCCTCAGCGTGTTGATTATCGTTTTGCTGCTGCTGATGACGACGGGTGTTTTCCCCATGGTCAGCGAGCTGGCCGTCAAGCCTTGGGGCACCGGCGGCCCCGTGCTCGGGCTGTGCCAGACCACCAACTGCGACGGAGACGAATGCGTCGTGGAGACTGTGGAGGACTGCTGCGGCAACGGCATATGCGAGGAGGGCGAAGAGACCCTTAACTGCCCCATAGACTGCATCGAAGGCCTGGAGATAGTGGTCGGCGACGGTCCCGGGGGCGAGAGCTACAAGGAGGTCAACACCACCGGGGAGGAGCTGGTCTGCCCGCCCAACAGCGGACCCTCCGACGGGGCCTACTGCGTCTGCACCGAGACCAACTGCGGCGACGGAGTGGACAACGACGGGGACGGCCTGATTGACTGTGAAGACCCCGACTGCGAGTGCCTGGACTGCGTCTGCCCGGAGTGTCCGCCGTGTGATGAGGATAATCTGTGCGAGGATATGGAGGCCGGCCAGTGCGAGGAGGGCCAGTGCCCGCCCGGGCTGGACTGCGTTTACGTGAGCGGAGGGTGCGAGTGCCAAGGCCCCGAGGGCGAGAAGTGCTCGCAGATGGAGCCCGGCAGCTGCGAAGAGGGCCAGTGCCCGCCCAACATGACCTGCGTCTACGCGGACGGCGGATGCGAGTGCCAGCCTGAAGGCGATTACGACTGCTCGGACATGCAGGCGGGGAGCTGCATGGAAGGGACATGCCCGCCCGGCTATGTGTGCGAGTACGCTGGAGGAGACGAGTGCGAGTGCGTGGAAGACGACGGCTACGACTGCGGGAGCGTCTACACCGCCCGCTGCGAGGAGTATTCCTGCCCGCCGGGCCAGGAGTGCGTGTACCTGGGGGGTGGAGAGTGCGAGTGCCGGGAGAGCGACGAGCCCGTGGACTGCGAGGACTCCGAGGAGCTGCAGTGCAGCGGCGAGTGCCCGCCGGGCCAGAGATGCGTGGCCAAGGCCGTGGGAGGCTGCAAGTGCATCGACATAGACTGCTCGGAGGCGGACGCTCCAGCCTGCGAGGGCTCCTGCCCTGACGACATGACCTGCGAATACGCGGGGGCAGACAAGTGCGAATGCCAGCTGGTGGACTGCGAGGACAGCGAGTATCCCGCCTGCGAGGGCGAATGTCCCGGGGACCAGACCTGCATCGCCGGGCAGGAGGAGTGCTTCTGCCAGGAGGAGCAGGAGGAGGTCCCCTGCTACGACGCGGAGGACCCCGCCTGCGACGGGGCCTGTCCAGAGGGCTACGCATGCGAATCCAACGTGGGCTACTGCATATGCAACCCGGACCCGGAGCAGTGCGAGGACGGCCTCGACAACGACGGCGACGGAGATGTTGACTGCGACGATTCCGACTGCGACGGCTCCGAGCCCTGCGAGCCCGCGACGCCGTGCGACCAGATGTTCGCCGGGGCCTGCAGCGAGGGGGAATGCGGCGATGGCGAGGAGTGCATAGCGATAAGCGCGTCCTCGTGCGGCTGCAAGCCCGAAGGGGAGCCGAGCTGCGGCTACATAATCGACACCGCCTACTGCTCCGACGGGACCTGCCCGGCCGGGCAGCAGTGCGAGATTGTGGGCAACGAGTGCCAGTGCGTGACCCCCTGCGAGAACCTGAAGGCCGGGGCCTGCCAGGACGGCTGGTGCTCCGGAGACCAGGTGTGCATAGAGCGCGGCGACGGCTGCGCATGCGGCAATCCTTAGCAAGGGTTGCCATTCTCTTCTTTTTACGCTCCATAGTGCTAACTAGATTATGAAGGAGGCATTGCTCTGGAAGAGGGAGAAGGGCAAAATCCGGTGCTCTCTCTGCAGCCACCGCTGCCTAATAGAGGAGGGAAAGAGGGGCGTCTGCGCGGTAAGGGAGAACCGAGAGGGGAAGCTGCATTCGCTGGTCTACGGCAAGATAGTCGCCGCCCACATCGACCCGGTCGAGAAGAAGCCCCTCTACCATTTCTACCCCGGCCACGCTTCTTTTTCCATGGCGTCGGTCGGCTGCAACTTCCGATGCCTCTTCTGCCAGAACGCCGACATCGCCCAGCTGCCCCGCGACCACGGAGGGAAGATAGCGGGCCGGGACATGAAGCCGGAGCAGTTGGTTGACGACGCCCTCACCGACGGCTGCCTGAGCATGGCCTACACCTACACCGAGCCCACCGTCTGGTACGAGTTCACCAAGGACTGCGGCGAGCTGGCGCGCAAGAAGGGCTTGAAGAACATCTACGTGACCAACGGCTTCATGACCAAGGAGATGATAGACGACGCCAAGTTCATCGACGCGGCCAACGTGGACCTGAAGGCGTTCAGCGACGATTTTTACAAAGAGATATGCGGGGCCCGCCTGGAGCCCGTGCTGGAGAGCCTGAAGTACCTCAAGAAGAAGGGGGTCTGGGTGGAGGTCACCACCCTGGTCATCCCAGACAAGAACGATTCCGATGATGAGCTGAGGCAGGACGCGGAGTTCGTGGCGGACGAGATGGGCCGGGAGACTCCCTGGCACATCTCCGCCTTCCACCCCGACTACAAGATGCGCGACGTCCCGCCGACGCCCCCCGAGACCCTGAAGAGGGCCTATCAGATAGGCAAGGACGCGGGTCTGGAGCACGTCTACGTGGGGAATGTCTCAATCGACACGGGCACGGACACTGTCTGCCCGGAGTGTGGAGCAAAGGTCATAAGGCGGAGGTGGATGCGAGTGATGGAGAACAGGCTGGATGAGAGGGGAAGGTGCCCGGAGTGCGGCCGGAAGATATCGGGCGTCTTTTGACGGGTGGAAGCCCGTTGCTTCAAAGCTCCTCGACTTCCTTCTCGGTCCTCGACTTGCCGATTGTGTAGCCGGTCAGGAACGCGAGGATTAGTATCAGCAGCAGTATCCCCATCCAGACTAGAGGATGCTCCATCAGGCTGGATTCCGGCGACTCCTCGTCCTCTGGGAGCGGCTCGGGGCCCGCCTGGGGCCCGGTCTCGGTCCCCGGCTCGGGCGCTGCGAGCACCTCAATCGTCTTCTCGTCCGTGAGCTTGTCGGGGTCCGAGGGGTTTCGGTAGAAGACTCTCCAAATCCCGGAGCCGCCCTGCCTTGCAACGTCTTCCGGAACATCGACTCTCGACTCTACGACCTCGCCGTCGGGGCCGATGACCTTGTATATCGGAAGCGGAACCTTGTCGCCCGAGGGGGTCGTGACCTCCACCTCCTCGCCGGAAGCGGGGATGGCCAGCTTTCTAGCCTCTCTGGGGTCGGGGACATCATCGGGATAGTAATCCCACACCAAAAACGTGAAACCGCGGTCATCCATGGGCGGCTCTCCGGGCGGCTCAATCAGCGGGGGCTCTCCCCGCTCCGGGCCTCCGATGCCGGGGCCTCCGGGGCCCTCGACTCCGTTGCCCTCTCCAGGCTCTTCCTCCTCTTCGGGGCCGCCCTCTTCCCCGGGCTCCTCTTCGTCTTCGGGAGTCTCCTCGCATTCGGGGTCTCTCCGGCAGTCGGGGTCTTCACAGTCAATCAGGCCGTCCCCGTCGTTGTCCACTCCGTCGCCGCAGTTTATGCCCGGCAGCTCGTGGCAGTCAATGTCCTCCCCGTCCACGTCTCCGTCGCCGTCGTCGTCCAAATCGTTGTAGCAGCACAGGCCGCCGTTGGCGCCCTCGTCGTCGTCATCGTCGGTGCAGGCGGGGTCGGGGCAGCAGTCCGGGTCGTCGCAGTCCGTCAACCCGTCCCGGTCGTTGTCCTCGCCGTCGTCGCACTCCGATTCCGGCGGGAAGCAGTCGGGGTCGGTCGGGTCCAGAATCTCGAATTCGAACTCCTCGGGCGGAAACGACCTGCTGTTCGTGACTTCTATTGTGGTCTGATAATCCCCTCCGGTCTGGCACTCCGGCAGCTCCCAGGTAATCTCCACATCCAAATCACAGTTCCTGTCGTGATACCCGTAGCAGAACTCGAAAGCCAGCACCTCGAGCGTGTAGCCGTCGCAGTCCACGTCGGCGTCTTCCAGGTCGAAAGAGCAGGAGTGGTTCGTCCCGTCCGGGTCCGTTATGTTGAATTCGGCCTCGTAGTCCTCCTCCTCATAGTCCTCCAGGAGGACGTCGAATGTCGGATAGGGTTCTGCTCCGGGCGTGAAGGGTGCGTCATCGGAATTAAAGCTCAAATCGAGGTCGACGGCCGAGGCTGCCGAAACCGACAGTATTAATCCGAAGACCAATGCTGTTAACATACAGGGACGAGCCATTTTTCGACTTTTCCTCATTCCTCTATCTATTACAGATATAGTATTTAAAAACTGCTGAATGCAAACGGGGGATGTTTTTTAGAGTAAAGGCTTTATAATAAAGATTGTTATAATAAAGATTGTAAAGGCCCGGCTAATAGCCTAGCATATGAGGTTAGGATTATGAACTGGAAGGTTTTTTTCCCAGAAGAGGGTAAGCGGGAGGCGCTGGCAATCACGGTGGTCCTGCTTCTGCTCTTCGGCCTATACAGCGGTTTAACCCTGTCGCAGAATCGCTGGACTCTACACCCGGACGACCAAGAGGTATTTATCTTCTCAAGAGTTTTGTTTGAAACGGGCCACCTTTGGTACCAAAGTCCCAGGAATGATGAGTACAATACAAATGCGTTCAAACCAAGCCTAGAAGATTTTGAAAGCGGTTCCGAGGGGCATAAGCGTTACAGTCGCCGACCTCCGGGCATTTACTTTTTATTGAGTATGGGCCATTTGTTTGGATTCCAGGGCCCTTTTTTGATAGTCAGTATTTTGGGCTGTCTTGCCGTCCTCTTTCTCTACCTTATTGTCCGGGAGCTCTACGGTCGTAGAGCCGCAATGATATCGGCTGCATTTTTCGCCCTGTCCCCTCCAGTTGTATACTGGAGCAACATGCTTTTCTCGAACATGCCGGCACTTTCCCTCTTGCTAGGGGGGCTTTATTTCCTGGTGAAGATTATAAAGTACGGAGAAAGGGCACATTACTTCTTGTCCTGCGTGTTCTTCGTGTCTGCCGTTTGGGTGAGATATGACTATATCTTCTTCGTGCTCCTCTCCCTGATTGCGGTCATTAAATATCGGCGCAGACTCAACATGAGATATGGCTCTCAAACCCTCCTGATGGCCTTGCTGCTTGGGCTCCTGATTATGACGGCGAATTACGCCACCACGGAATCCGCTTTCGGTGCCCCCAGGAGCACTCGCACGTCGGAATATGCTGCCGAGTTGCTGTGGAACTACCCGCTTCGCGGATTCGCGCCGGAAGTGCTGTGGAGAAACATGAGCACGCACATCATCCACATTGCCCCCCTCCTAACATTTTTTGGCGCCCTGGGCTTTCTTTACTACCTAAGGGAGAGGGGAGGGATTTTTCTCCTGGTTCTGGCCCTAATCGCCGGCTTCGCGATTTTTTATTACGGGAAGAACTATAGCTATTGGGGCTTTGGAAAGGCATGGCTCGCCTCGAGTTTTACGCGCTATTTTTTGCCGGTGTTCATGAGCCTCTCAATCTTCGCCGGGATTTTTATTGACAGGTGCATTGAATGGTTGAGGCGGCGGCGGGTCGTGCTGTCTCTTTTTGTTTTTTTGGTCTTGACCACATATGCGGCCCAGTCAATAAACACTCTGGAGACCGCGGCATTTGGGCTTGAGCACACGGCAGAATACACTTTTGAGCGCAGGGCACTGGACGAGTTCGTTTCAGCGCTCCCGAAGAATTCCATTATAGTAGACAGCGCCCAGGGAGGATATTACGCGGATATGCTTCTGAGCAAGGAGGTTTTTCTAGTGGAAGAATTCCTAAAAAGGAATTCAATGGCGGAGTTTCAGGGAGCCATAGACGACCTGATTGCGAGGGGACACGAGATTTATCTGATGGAGAACGGGCAGGGCCGGGATGTCGCCGATTTGAGGTGGGTTTTCAGCAATAGCGGATATGGATTCTCTTCGGTTCACATATTGAGGTTCAAACATCTGGATTTGACGCACGTATATAGGTGGAAACGGATAGAATCAATAACTTTTTAGAAGAGGCGAATATTTGTATAGCCCTCCATAATATATCAGATGGGATGGACAGAGAAGGAATTGACATGAACCTGGGGCAGATCGTAGGCATATCCATAGCGGTAGTATGTATGTTGCTTCTGCTGATTTTCGGCAATCCCGAGTACGTTCCCGGCCGCATCGAAAATAGGTTCCTGTCATTGGGTTTCAGCGCTGAGATGAGCAATGACGGCGTGGTTATGTATCAAGAGGGTTCCGAGGTCCTGGAGTTCAGCCCCTGGGAGATAAAAGTGGAGTACAAGGGCCCCGAGAGGAGGCTCTTCTCCCAAAAAAGCGAGAAAACCTGGTTCAACGGCAGCGACTCCAAGAGCGTCGAGGTGGAGGGGAACAGGGTGAACATAAGCTACTACAACGAGAGCAAGGACCCGGGCCGGATAAGCATGGTCTTCGAGCTGGATGGGAGCACGCTTTTGTACGGGGTGGATGCGGAGGTCTCTGAGCCGGAGAGAATCGGCAGTGTCCACTACGGGTATAAGTTCGGCGCAGGCGAGTTTAAGAGAATAAAAACGCCTGTCGGCGAGGTTATCAAAAACTCTGGAAAAGAAACTCATGTTTACGAGAGTTGCAAGCTGCCCAATCTCACAAATCCGCATCAGCTGATGGAATCGGATGCGCTGCTCCTAAATGCCAGCGGCGATTTCGACCGCATCGAGAACATGCTGAAGTGGCAGGTTTCGCTCTTTAGAACAGATTTGGGAGAGTTTCTCATGCTCGAGCTTCTCCCGCCCCGCAGGATATCCGCCTCAGAGAACACCTTGTGCTTGATGTTCGACAGGAGCCTCTCCAGGAGCGAGGTGCTTCTGAAATCCGGCGGCGACCGCATCCTCAAATTCAGTCCCTGGGAAACCAAGGTCGCCTACGATGGCCGGGTGCGAAGGGTCTTCGGCTACGAAAGCGCGGACAGTTGGTTCAACCGAAGCGATTCCAAGAGCGTCGAGGTGGAGGGGAACAGGGTCAACATAAGCTACTACAACGAGAGCAAGGATCCGAGCCGGATAAGCATGGTCTTCGAGCTGGATGGGGGCACGCTTTTGTATGAGGTGGGCGCGGAGGTCTCGGAGCCGGAGCTGTTGGGGAAGGCCGAGTACGGCTATTTCTTTGGGGGTTTAGGGTATGAGAAAATCGCGACTCCCGGAGGCGAGATAATACGCAATCTGGGGAAGAGAGCCTACGACTACAGTCCTCATCGAATCCCGGACTATGGCAGGGATTTCCAGCTGATGCTCTCGGATAGGGCCATGCTCAATGTGAGCGGTAATTTTGAGAGAATAAGGAACTCGCTGAGATGGCAAACGTCGCATTTTGAGATGCCAAAGTATGGCGCCTTGGCCATCAGGGCGCAAAAAACGAGGGATATTACTGCTCCCGATGAAAAGTTTTATTTGCAATTT
>CAZTIX010000015.1:3365-10024 GCA_964613935.1 uncultured archaeon | reverse complement strand
GTCATGATATTGGTGGCTTACACCCTGGCGACGAACTACAAGGACCTGAAGGACCGGAGGGCCGATAAGGGGGGCGGGGTGCTCACCATCCCTGTCCTGCTGGGCGAGCAGCGGGGCAGGCTCGCAGTCGCCCTCATGACCGCCGCGTCGTTCCTGCTGGTGCCGGCCATGCTCGGCATCGGCGTTCTGTGGGCTCCGTCGGCCGCGGCCGCCGCACTGTCCGTCCTGCTCGTCCTGCGGAGGGGCGGGGAGAGATTCTTCCGCGCCATGCACCTGGGATATCTCCTGCTGGCGACGTGGCCGATACTGGAAACCGTCGGCCGCGCGGGCGCTCTGTGAGGCAGCTTTTTAACTCCCTTCCGTAATTAAGAACATGAAGGTCCTCGACGAATACGACCACGTGAAAATCGAGAGCGTTGAGGGCGAGGCCGCGCCCGTCTACAACGTTGTCGAGCCCGAGCTGACCGCCCAGGAGAAGAAGCTGCTGGACGGCAAGGTGGCCTCCGCCTCGGAGATAGAGGCCCTCAAGGCCCACCCCGACCTCTCCGACCGGTGGGGGATGCTCAAGGAAAGAATCGAGGGCAAGCTGCCCCACACCAAGAACTTCGAGTTCGTGGCCAAGAAGCTGGCCGGCATGAAGCTGGGTTACGGCAGGCTGGGGATACTCATCGACGACGACGACCTGGAAGAGGTGATGGTCAACGGCATAAACACGCCCGTCTACGTCTACCACCGGAAATACGGAATGTGCAAGACCAACATATCCTTCAAAAAGCCCGGAGAAATATCCAAGGTCATAGAAGGGCTCTGCTCTGTCCACAAAAAGAAGAAGAAGTCGGTGGTGGACATAGCCGGTCTGGACGGCAATCGAGTCAACATAACGGCCGACCCTCTCCCCTCCAGGGGCTCGACAATAACCATCCGGAAGCAGAGGCGGAAGGTCTTCAGCGTGATAGAGCTGATAAAGCACGGGACCCTCTCCCTTGAACTGGCGTCCTTCCTCTGGCTGGCGGTGGAGGGGATGAAGCTCACCCCCGCCAACATCATAATCGCCGGCTCCATAGGCAGCGGCAAGACCACGACCCTGAACGCCCTGTGCACCTTCATCCCGCCGACTGAGAGGGTCGTCACCATAGAGGACACCTTCGAGCTCAACATAGACAACATAGAGAACAAGGTGCAGCTGGAATCCAAAGACGAATACGACATGGACACCCTCCTGAGGGACACCCTGAGGATGAGGCCGGACCGGGTGATGGTGGGCGAGATAAGGGGCAAGGAGGCGATAACCCTTTTCAACGCGATGAACATAGGCCGGGTGGGGATGGGCACCCTCCACTCGTCCAGCGCCAGGGAGGTGGCCTCCAGGCTCGAGAGCGCGCCCATGAACGTGCCTTCGAGCGTGGTCGGCTCCCTCGACCTCATCATGGTGCAGAACAAGTTCGTCCACGGAGGCCGGCTGGTGAGAAGGGTCACAGAGGTCGCGGAGGTCACCGGGGCGATAAAGGACACCGTCATGATGGGCCACATATACGAGTGGGACTCCAAGAACGACAGGGTGGTCAGGGCCAGCGAGCAGGGCCTCAGCACGCCCATACTGTTCATCGACAAGCTCTCCAAGGCGACCAAGCTGGAAAAAGCGAAGATAATGCGGGAGCTGGAGCTGAGACAGGCCGTGCTGAAGTACATGCTGGACAACGATGTCCTGGAGCAGGAGAAGGTCAAGGAGTTCATAAAGCGTTTCTATCTGGATCTGGAGGGCCTGATAAGGGAGATTCCCGACCTTTTCGGCAAGAGGAAGGCGCCACAATCAAAAGAATGAAAAGCGCGAGGGGCCAGGCCGCCATGGAGTACCTGGTGCTGACCGGGTTCACCATGCTGGTGCTGATGGTGCTGCTTGCGGCCGCATACAGCCGCATGGCGGCGGTAGAGAAGCAGATAGACATCGACGCCACCGAGAGGGCCGTCAGCAGGATAAAGGAGGCGGCCGACTTCGTCTACGTACACGGCCACCCCACCAAGCTCCGCATATCGGTCTACATACCCGGCGACGTGGACTCGGACCACAGCTACATCACCAACCGCACGGTCAATCTCGCCATGCGGACCCGCAAGAACCACACGGACGTCTGGAGGAGGACTAGGGGCGATATCGGGTGGGACCTCTACGGTGCGTCCCAGCCGCCCACCAGCGAGGGATATTACGTCCTGACGGTCGAATCGACATCCTATTCATCGCCGCACGCCGGCAGGATAGACATACATCAATAGTCCGGCATACATTAAGATTGCCCGGACTCAGATTAACAGCCTAAACAGGCAGCAAGCCGATGACAAGACTGCCCGCACCGGGACGGAAGGCCCAGGGAGGCCCGGAGTTCAGCATAGTCATATCCTTCGTGCTGCTTGTTTTTCTCGTCATGACCTTCCTCACGTTCCAGAAGCAGGACGAAACCAGGATGACGAATCTTTTCCTGGACGCAAAAAAGGCGGGCTCCCGTCTGGCCGGCAACATAAACGCCATCTCTAAGAACGGGGACGGCTATTACCGGTGGTTCTCGTTGCCAGGGCAACTGTACGGCAGCACGGACTACAATTTCACCATAGAAGAGAACTTCCTGAGCATGGACTATGGCGAGGGCACATGGGCTTCCCCCCTTCTGACGAACAACGCGTCGATAGAATGCCTCAGCAAGGGCGAGGACGGGCAGAACTGCATAGTCAACGAGGAGGGGAAGGTCGTGGTGAACGAAATCTGCGACTTATCGGACAGGGGCTGCGGGAGCGTTCGAAGATGCGACCCCGCAGACGACGACAACTGCAGCTCCTGCGACGAGCCGGAGCCTGCTCACCTGGCCCCGGACAGCCTCAGCCACTGCGAGTCCTACGGATGCTTCTATTCCGACTCCCCCACCTCCGAGTGGCACTTCTACAAGGTGGTTCCGGGCAGGAGTGGGACCCTGAGCGTCACCTTCACCGGAACCGGGAGCATGCCGGAGGACTTGCGGAGCGACATCATCTTCTACGACTACGACGACGATGGCTGCGTGCCGTCGGGCCAGGCGTTCAACATCGAGCCGCAGACGACCGAAAGCTACGCCGTTGAAGCCTGCAAGACGTATATAATCGCAATCGACTACGACTCCAACTGCACATACGGGGGAGAGTATTGGTTGGAGACCGAACTGACATGAATCCTGCAAACGCGAGGCATTGGAGGGCGGGGGCTGGACGGAGAGGGCAGCTGTTCAGCGGCGACATAGCGGTGGCGAGCCTTGTCTTCCTCGCCTCGCTCTCCATGGCGCTGTTTCTATGGTCGTCCGTCAACGAGGACATAAGGAGGGCGGAGAGGCTGGAGACCATGGGGCGGCTGGCGAACTCGGCGGTGGAGCAGCTCATAAGGACTCCCGGAATACCCGAGGACTGGACGGAGTCCACGGTCCTGGTGCCCGGGCTTAGCACCGAGGACAGGGCGATAAACGCAACCAAGGCGGAACGCTTCATATCCCTCATGAACGCCACGGGGGGCTCCAGCAGCTACAATGACAACCGGCACATGATGGGCCTGGGGACATACGACTTCCACCTGAACGCGACATACCTGAACGGAAGCATCGTCAGGGTGGCCGGGTCGGAGTTCGAAGCTGGCCTGGAGCTCCGGGAGGTCGAGGAAGGAGCGGCCGTTGACAGAAGCGCAATTTTCAACGAGAGCATAGTTAGATTAAACTTCATAATCTGGAGATGAGTGTGAAAAACAGGAAGGGCTTCGGACTGACCCTCGATGCCGTGATAGCCCTGGCATTCATCCTCTTCATAGCCCTGGCCATATCCGCCTACCGCTTCACCCAGACCAGCGAGACGACGAAGACATCCTTCCTGAGCCTCCATTCGACCTCGGAGGACGCCCTCGACGTGTTGAACAAGAAGGGCATACTGGACGAGATAGGGCAGGAGTGGACCTCCGGAAACCAGACGGAAGCGGTCCGGCTGTCGGAGGAGTACCTGGACCAGCTGATTCCCCGGAGCATGGGCTATCGCCTGCTGTTCGACGACAGCATGATCATCGAGAGCGAGAGGGTCGGCGAGGACGACGCGGTGGCGGAAACCCATTCGGTGAGGCTGCTTGCAGGATATGCGGAGAACCAGAGCTCAATCGGCAACGTCGCCCGGGCGTTCCTGACGGGGATAACTGAGAAGACCTCCTCGACATACGCCTATTTCGGCGGTTTCATCGGGCAGGGCAACCTGACCCGCTATCTCTACATACCGGACGGCGTGACCGTAGAGAGCGGATACCTTGAGATGGCTTCGGGAGAGTCCTTCGGTCTTTACATAGAAGGGTCCTACTGCGACACCTACGGGGGGGGCGGGACCGGCCTCGAGGCCGGCGTCCAGGAAGATTTGCCGGCGGACTGCGTCAGCAGCTTCGGCACCGGACAGAACGAGATAAACCTGGTGTTCTCCGGAGGCTCGCTGGACGACTACTACATAGGCGGGGGCTTCCTGAGGGTGACCTACAACACCAGCCTGCTGAATGAAACCGACGAGGAGGGCTACAGAAAATACGAGTTCCCGGGTGTCGAGGGCCTGATAAACCACTACTCGTCCCTCTACGTGCCAGGCGACCTCCAGTCCATGAACGTCAGCCTCGCCTTCGAGAGCAACTACACCACCTTCCTGAGGCTCGGGAGCGACGAGGTCTTCAACTCCAATGGCAGCTCCTCTCCCCAGAGCTACTACTTCGAAGTGGAAGACCCGGAGCTGAGGGGGTGGGACCAGGTGACCGTCCCCGTTAGGCTGGGGACCACCCCCAACAACACAATCCAGCAGGGCAACGCCGACGTTGTGCTCATAACCGACCTGTCCGGGAGCATGAGGTGGGAGGTGGGCTCCTCCGACGACGGGGCGGTCAGGGGCTGCGATGACCCGAACCTGCTCGATGACGACACCCGGAGAATCAGCCTGGCAAAGTGCCTCGACAAGGACTTCATCGACATCATCTTGGAGAACCCCGGCAACCAGGTCGGGCTGGTGGGCTTCAACGACGATGCGGACGCCAGCGCCTACAACCACGGCCTCAGCGAGGACAACGAGAGCCTAATAGCGACGGTTGACGGCTATCCCGACGACCCCTCGGGAGGCACCTGCATATGCTGCGCCATAAACAAGGCCTACGAGATGCTGAGGGACCAGTCCGAGCCGGGGAAGGAGAGGTTCATAATAGTGATGAGTGACGGCATAACCGGCTACTGCTGCGGGAGGGAATGCGAGCAGTATGACTGGATGGGCAACTGTATAGGCTACGCCTGCGTCTCGGACGGAGAGTCCACGTCGGGCCGCTATGCGGATTGCGGGGGCCGGTCGGACGACTGCGAGGGCTCCCAGTGCGACGGCGCCATCGAAAACGCCATCTGGTCGGCCCAGAGGGCCCACGAAGACGAGGACGTCCGGGCGACCGTCAATTCCATAGGCTTCGGGCCCGTGGCCAGCTGCGAGAACGCCGACTACACCCTCCACGAGATAGCCGACGTGGGCAACGGGACCTACTGCAGCAGCACCGACCCGGAGGGGCTGGAGGACTGCTACGTGAGCTTCGCCCGGGACATACTCAACACGTCAACCCGCTCGCAGGTCGTGGAGGTGGGCAACGTGAGCTTCGCCGTGGTGCCGTCAAGCCTCGACCCGGACTTGTCCTACATCGAATACTCGTACGACCCCGCGGCCCCAGAGCTGGGATACGGAGAGATACTCCTGAGCTACGACACCCCGCCGTTCGGCGACAACGAGACGTGCAGGGGCGAGTTCTTCATACCCGAAGACGTCTCGGTCGTCGAGGCCAAGGTGACCTCCTACTCAGCCGAGCACTGGACCCACTACGTGCTCGTCAACAACAGCCTGGGGCTCAGCACCGCCTACGACCTCTCCGAATTCGGGACCGACTATTTCCAGCTGGGCGACCCCTACATCGTGGACATACCCGCGAGCTACATAATGTCGGGAGAGAACAACACCGTCAAGATAATGACCGGGGACGGCCCCAACAACGACACCGGCTGCTCCCAAGACAATCGAGCCATACTCACGGCCAAGATGGGGGGGTCCGTCTCCTACGGGGGCGTCTTCGAGGAGGCCGAGGGCTGCAACTGGACTGTTGAGTTCGAGGACGGGAGCAGCATGAGCGGGCCCATCCCGTCGGACTATTCCGGCTCGAGGAAATGCAACTACACCAGCTCCGACATCTCCTACAACACCGATGACGCCGTCGCCGACGCGCTCTACCGACTCCTGCCGAGGCTCGACCTGGACAGCGACGGGATGCTGGACATCAAATTCAGCCCGGACCAGATGGTCTTCGACACCGGGCGAATCGGGGGGGTGCGGTCTCTGTGGGGGCCGGCCCAGCTTAAATTGGTGGTTTGGACATGAAATCCGGAAGGGAAAAGGGCGGGAGCCTGCGAATCGGCAGAAGGGGCTACCTGTACACCATAGCCATAATCGTCTTCATGATGCCCCTCGTACTCATGCTGATATTCTACACCTCCACGATGAGGGCGGGAGTGGAGGACACTTCGGGCGAGATTAGATGCGACGAGCTCTATTACTTCGTCCAGGACATAGACCGGGACCTGGAGAGGGCCATGCTCATCTTCGGGAGGAGG
>CAZTIX010000015.1:0-3355 GCA_964613935.1 uncultured archaeon | reverse complement strand
TACACGAACTGCACCGATTTCGTCTTCGACGGCAGCGGCTCGGAGGCGGCCGTGGCGGAGCTGGTCCTGTGCGGGACCCTCTACGGCGAGAACGTCACCTACATGGTCAACCACACGCTCCCCATCTGGCTGGACCGGATATACGCGGAGTCGGAGGGGATGAGGTACGACCTGAACATCACGGTGAAGGGCTTCGAGGTGGTCCCCCACAGCTCCTGGAACTTCGCGATGGTCCTGAGTACAGAGATAATCGCGGAAGACGAAGCCGGCCTGTGCTACTACAAAGAGACGAACAAGTCCCTGGTGTCCCTGACCAGCATCGTGGGTCTGGAGGACCCGCTCTATCCTCTCTACACCAACAACAGGGTGACCAGGTTCTTCTACGACTGCGACCCCAACCTCACCGCCGGCAACCTGGACACCTGCAGCGAAGCGATTAACGTATCGTGCTATGTGGCCAGCAACGCGACCGGCTTCTGGGACAACTGCTCGGGCGAGCACCATCCGGACGGGCCCTCCTTCTTCGACAGGCTGGACGGGAGGCTGGAGCTGTCCGACGAATACAGGGACCAGGCAGTGGAGCACTTCGGTAACCCCAGCGTGGGGCTGGAAACGATAGTTGACCTGGAAAATCTGGAGGAACATGGAATAGAGACTTACGAGAACGCTTCATGGGTCGACTACCTCTACTGGGCGGACGTGAGGGGCGAGGCCGTCGAGGGGGTGAAGCCCGGATGCTACCTGAGCGGCCTGAGGCTGGACTGCCCCCACGCCTATTATCACCACCTCAACACCACGACCGTCACGGTATAGCTTTTAAGCCGAATCGCATAATATTGTAGACTCCAACATGGACAAAGCCCCGACGGGAGTGAAAGAGCTGGACGAGAAGTTGGAGGGCGGTCCGGCCCCAGGGAGCATCTTTCTGGTCATAGGCGAGCCCGGCAGCGGAAAGACCACCCTCCTGAGGAGATTCATCTACGAGGGGGTTAAGAAGAAGGAGGGGTGCGTTTACATAATGACAAACCGCTCTCTGGACCGCGTCTTAAGCAACATGTCCAAGCTGGGGTGGGACGTCTCCGGCTACAAGAAGCTGAAGTTCATACTCTACGACAGCGTGGTGAACAAGAGGAACGAGTCGTTGGTGGGCAACATGGACGACCTCGTGGACATAGGCTACAGCCTCGGGAAGCTCTGCTCCGACAAAAAGGCGGCCGTAAGGCGGGTGGTGATAGAGGACCTCTCCTACTTTTTCCTGATGAACCCCAAGGAAGCAGTCTTCAAATTCCTGCAGAGAGTGGGCCAGATAGTCAGGGAGAACGACGTATCCTGCATGATGGAGGTGCAGAAGGGCATGCTGGACCCGAAGATAGCGACGTCCATAGAGTCGATCGCGGACGGCACGATAGAGGCCAAGGGCGAGGAAGGGAAGAAGATGCTCAGGGTGACGAGGGCCGAGGGGCTCGAGGCCAGTCCCCGGTGGGTGCCCTTCGGGGCCGGGGGGAAGGGCGCCGGCATAGAGGCAGAAAGGCATCTGGAGGAGTGGCAGAGGATACTCCGGGAGAAGAGGGAGAACGGTACCGACGAGGTCGAGGGCCTGGTGAAGGACATCAAAAAGAAATCCGGAAAGAGGGGGAAGAAGGGTCTTTTCGGCCTCCGCAAATGACCGGTTTTTATTGGAGAAGGCATTAATAGACGATATGAACATAGACAGCACCCCCAAGCTCCTGGAATATCTCAGAGAGCTGCCCAAGGACCAGATAATCCTCATCAACGTCGGCGGCATGGACTATCTCAAGACCAACATAGAGATACTCAAGGTGCTGGTCAACGAGGACAAACTCCCCGGCGTCTATATCACGGTCAACAAGCCCTACACGACCATAAAGAAGATACTCCAGGACAACGGCATAGACCCGGGCAAGATGCACTTCATAGACTGCATAACGAAGATATCGGGGGGCGAGATGGCCGACTCCGGCGAGGTCCTCTATCTGGACTCTCCCGAAAATCTTACCGGCATAGGGGTTGCGATGGGCGAGGCCATGCGCTCCCTGCCCGAAGGAGACAAGTTTCTTTTCATGGACTCCCTGTCCACGCTGCTGCTCTACAGGAACATGGGAACGGTGGCCAAGTTCAGCCATTTCCTCACCGGACGTATGAGAACCTGGGGGCTCAAGGGCATCCTGATGGCCGTGGAGAAGGAGGCCGACCCGGAATTCACCCAGCATCTCGCCCAGTTCTGCGACGCGGTGGTGAGTGTGGACAGGAGGGGGGATACGAAAAATGGATGAAGTTATAATATCCGCTGTGGCTTACGTAATAGTCGCCATGGGCATAATCTCGCTGGCATGGCTGAGGAAGGCGAACCAGGGCATAACCGACTATCTGATAAGCCGGATGTTCCGCTATCTCATAGCACTGAGCGGCGTTGCGATAATGTTCGCCGTCTGGATAATGATATCGGCGCACACCATGGTAATAGACGAGCTCAGCAACAGGTACATGATAGCCCTGTTCCTGGTCATAATGTTCCTTCTCATATCCGGCGCGGCTCTGGCGGCAAAGAGGATAGGTGATTTGTATGGCTTCGCGGTCAAAGAAGAATAAGAAGGTCAGGAAACGGAAAAAGGGCATCGGAGGAAAGAAGATGGCAAAAAAGAAGAGCGAGAAGGGGTCTGAAGAGAGCGCCGACGACGGGGGTTTTCTCCCCCTGAACGTCTCTGCGTTCGACAGCATGATCGACGCGGGAGGCGTCGAGAGGGGCAGCACCATGCTACTCTCGGGGGGATGCGGCAGCGGCAAGTCCGTGTTCGCCATGCAGTCCGCCTACCACTCCGCCATGAAGGGGGAGAGGGTGGCCTACTTCACCTTCGACGAAGAGCCGAAGAGAATCAAAACCCACATGAAGAGGGGGTTCGGATGGGACCTCGAAAGGCTGGAGAAGAAGGGCAACCTGGCCATAAAGAAGGTCAGCCCCTACGACATATCCCAGTCCATAGAGAACATGGTGAGAGAGAAGAGCATACGGGACGTGGTCAGCGGGCTGAAGAACATAAAGAGGGAGGCAAGAGAGGTGACCATGCCCTTCCACCCGGACAAGGTCATACTCGACTCGCTGAGCGACCTGGCCTCGGCCTTCACCGACCAGCGCCAGTACCGCGCTTACCTGCAGGTGCTCTTCGAATCGCTGAGAAGCTACAACTCGGTGAATCTCGTGACCACGGAGTCCGCGCATGAGCCCAAAATCTACAGCTCGTCCGGGGTCGAGGAGTTCGTGGTGGACGGGGTGGTGGTGCTCTACAACCTGCGAAGAGACTCCATCAGGACCCGGGCCGTAGAGATAATCAAGCTG
>CAZTIX010000014.1:0-10323 GCA_964613935.1 uncultured archaeon | reverse complement strand
ATCGCCATCAGAACGTCCCTCCTCAGCCCGGGGACGCGCGCCGCCCGCCTGAGGGAGTGGGCCATGATTCGCTGGGCCGGCTTTTTGAGAGACTTGGGCTCGCCGGCGCGGAGGGGCTCGCCCAGATGCTTCTGCGCGAATCTCACGGCGTCTATGGCCCCGTCGGGGGTCTCGCTCAGTTTGTATGCGCGTCCGGCGGCCCTCTCTATTCCGTGGAAGGTTTTGAGTCCCACCCTGTACGGCTCGGGACGCCTTATGGGCATTTTGGGTAGATTATTTAGTGGCGAAGAATTAAAATCAAGAATTCCCAGGCCCGTGGGCGGAGGTTCCTGACACCCTATCGCCTAGCCGCCAGGAAGACCGCCAGAAGCAGCAGGACCACCACCGCGCCCAGAAGAGCCAGCGAGGTCCCGCTCACCACTATGGCTCCGCCCGCCGGGCTTTCCGACCCCGGCCGGGGCTCCGGCTCCGGGGCCGGGTTGCACGAGGCGAAGCAGCTTGAAGGGCAGTCCGCCGCCCCGCTGACGACTCCCTGCCCGCCGTAGCCGCAGCAGGTGCCGCCCCGCTGCTCGCATGTGTAGAGCACCGGCTCCGCGACCGGGCAGCTGCCGCAGTCCTGGGGGCATGTGGAGCATGATTCAGTCGAGCTGCAGCGCCCGTCGCCGCAGTAGTCGCACGGCCCGCAGTCGGTGGGGCAGGTGGAGCAGGTCTCATCGCCGTTGCATAGCCCGTCGCCGCAGCGCGCGCACGGCCCGCAGTCCTGGGGGCAGGAGAAGCAGGTCTCCCCCGGCCCGCAGACTCCGTTGCCGCAGTAGTTGGCGGGCCCGCAGTCCTGGGGGCAGCTGTAGGCCGTCTCTCCGCCGCCGCAGACCCCGTCGCCGCAGTGGCCGTATGGGTAGGGGTAGGAATAGGGGCGGACGTAGACCTCTATCTCGTCGCTCTCGGTGTCGTCCTCGGTGTCGTAGGCCTTGACACCATAAACGTGATAGCCGGGGGTCGGCTCGTAGACCTCGAAGTAGACCGCGCACTCGTCCTCCTCGTCGCAGTCCTCGACATCCTCCAGCCGGCCGGCGGCGTAGAACTTGATTCTGTCTATGCCGTCGCCGTCCTCCGCGCGAACGTAGATGTCGAAGTGGGTTCCCGCATAGGGGTTGTTGGGGACCGCGTAGAGCGTCTCGATGTCGGGGTCGGCGGCGGAGGCGCTGACCGCGCCCGCAAGCAGCCCGAATACCAGGAAGAGAGCCAGCTTCTTCATTTTGAATCCCTATTACATTAAGGGAAAGGCATAAAAACAGTAAAGCATAACGGGAAACAATAGGATATAAAAGGCCGGCGGCGCAATTAAACCATGGAGGTCGTCCCCCTCGCCGCGGACTCGCTGGGAGTGAGGTCTGTGGCGACGCTGGTCAAGACCAAAGACGCGAGCATAGCCATAGACCCGGACGCGGCTCTGGGCCCCAAGAGGCACGGGCTGCCGCCGCACAAGAAAGAGGTGGAGGCCCTGGAACATTACACGGGCGTCACCCACAAAGCGGCCGATGAGTCCGACATAATAGTGATATCCCACTACCACTTCGACCACTTCTCGACCGGCGGCGATTGGTTCAGGGGCAAGACGCTCTACGTGAAGTCCGCAAGGGAGAACGTCAACAAGTCCCAGACGAAGCGTGGCCGGGATTTTGAAGCGCAGGGCGCAACTCTCGCATGTGCGAGTGTTGAGGCGGACGGCAGGGAATTCAGGCACGGCAAGACCAGGCTCAGCTTCTCGCCCGCCGCCCCCCACGGCCCGCAGGGGATACGCCTGGGCTTCGTCCTGATGACGCTGGTTGACGACGGAGACATGCGCTTCGTCCACGCCTCCGACGTCCAGGGGCCGGTCGCGGACGAGAGCGCTGACTGGATAATCAAACAGAGGCCGCATCTCATCTACATGGACGGCCCGCCCGTGCTGTTCCTGGGATGGAGGTTCTCGCAGGCGAACCTGGACAATGCAATCGCCAATTTCCAGCGCCTTCTGGACGAGACGGAGGCCGAAATCATCCTGGACCACCACCTGCTGAGAAGCCTGAACTATCGGGAGAAGTTCCCCGTCTTCGGCGACGAGAGGGTCAAGACCGCCGCGGAGTATCTGGGCAGGGAGAAGCTGATGCTCGAAGCGCGCAGGAGGGAGTTGTGGGGGGAGGATTAGAGCCGGAGGCACGAATCCTTGTCCATGCGCGCGAGCCCTATCTCGTTCCAGATGTATTTAGCCCGCGACGCTTTTGAGCAGCGGCCGAAGTCCTTGGCCGTGTCTTTCCTCACGACAATCGCCTCGGCCTCGCCGGAGCCGAAGACGTTCTTGGAGACGTCGTTCGCCACGACCATGTCCAGCCTTTTCTTCTTCAGGAACTCCTTGGCCACCGCCTCCAGCTCGTCCCTGCGCATGCCGTGCTCCGCCTTGAAGGCCACTATGAAGAGGGATGGGTGCATCTTCCTGGCCTCGTCTATGAGTTTGGGGGTGGGCGTGAGCGTCAGCTCCATGCACTTCCCGCTCTTAATCTTGCCGCAGACCTTCTCCGGCGCATAGTCGGATATGGCCGCAGTGGATATCACTATGCTGTATTTGTGCTTTTTCAGTTCTTTCATCACCGCGTCTATCATCTCCTGCGCGGCCTTCACCTCGGTCTTCTTGCAATCGGGCAGCTTGATGTGGACTGGGCCGTGGACTAGGGTCACGTCATAACCCAGCCTCATGGCCTCGTTGGCCAGGGCCGCGCCCATCCTGCCGGAGCTGGCGTTGGTTATGTATCTGACGTCGTCTATCGGCTCCTGGGTGGGCCCTGCGGTTATTAAGACTTTTGCCATTTTAGGTTGATTGCGAATTCCGCGACCGCCCTCCAGTCCAGCTTGGCCTTGCCCTCCTCTTCCCTGGGCTGGACGAACCTGACGCCCGCCTTCCTGAGCTTTTCGATGTTCTCCCGGACGAAGGGGTTGCTCATCATGGAGGCATGCATGGCCGGCGCGACGGCAATGGGCATCTTGGCTCCCAGCGCTGTGGAAGCGAAGGTCGTCACCACGGAATCGTCAACCCCAGCCGCTATCTTGGATATCGTGTTGGCGGTGGCCGGGGAGATGAGGAGCAGGTCGCACCTGCCCTCCCAGTCGCCGCAGTGCCGGACGTGCTCGCAGGAGCCGGTGATTTCTGTGATTGCCTTTTTCCCGGTGACGCACTCCAGGGCCCACGGATGTATGATTTTCCGGCCGCTCTCCGACAGAACGCATGTGACGTCCGCCCCGTGGCGCATCAGCTCGCGGGCCAGCTTGGGCGCCTCGATGGCGGCGATGCTGCCGCAGACCGCCAAGACTATGCGCTTTCCCTTCAGCTTCTTCGACTTGGTGCCGGAGACCGCCTCCTGGTGAATCATCACCGGTAATTGAGGCTCCGCATTTAAAACCCTTGCCCCTCTAGATATTAGAAGATGCCCGCCGGAACGGCAGCAGGGCGCAAGAAGGATAAAAAGCGCCCGAAGCCCGGAGCGCCCGGACCGCTCACAATCCCTGAGGCCCACCGAAGGTTCCGCAACGGCCCGATGAAGGAGAGGAGGAGGCACATACACAACGCCTTCCTGGACGCCGTCGCCCGGAGGGCATTGGAAGACATGGGCTACAACCACGGCCTGGGAGCGGCCTCCCTGAGGCCGGGCGCGCGCATGACTCCGGAGCGTGTTGCCGAGGCGAGGAGAGGGATAAAAGAGGCCCAGCGCAGGGTGACGAGGTTCGCGATGAGTCCGGAGGCCATGCAGAGGCACCCCCAGAAGAGCTCGGACGTCAGGGACGCCGCCCTCGCCCACCTGAAGGAGCTGAGGGACGGACTGTCCAGAGCGGAGGCGGTCAGAGAGAGAAAAACCGCCTAGAGCTCCCCGACCAGGTCTATCGCTTTGTCCACCTTCTCGATTATGGCCGTGTCTGCGGTGGCGGTTACGCGGTTTAGCTTCTTTATCCGATAGTCCACGTTCCCGGAGGTGCGCGCGTCGCCCTTCAAGCCCAGCTCCTCCATCTTTTTCCTGACCTCCGCCGCCAGCTCCCCGCTCTTGGAGACCTGGGCGTCGAAGAGGATTAAGACGTCCGACGGGTCGCGCTTCTTAAGTGCCTTCAGAATCAGCTCGACGGCCTTGCCGGTGTGCCTGCCCCGCCTGTAGCGGCCGAATATGCCCAGGGCGTCGCGGTGGAAGCCGTCCTGGGCCTCGATGAGCTCGCCCCTGCCCAGCGCGCACTCCGCGCCTATCAAAACGTTGAAGCCGTCCACGGCCACTTTTTCGCCTTTGATTTCCCTTGCCGGAATCCTGCGGCCCTTGTGGTCTTCTATCTCCTTCTTGGAGTAGACGCTCCTGACCAGCCTGTTGCGCCTCTTCTTGCCCAGCCGGTAGTGGCCGCAGACGAATTCGAGGGCGGTGCTCCGGCGGTAGCCGCGGTCCAGCAGATACTTGTAGTCCTCGGAGGCTGCTTTTAATCTGTCCACACGCTTAATTGAGGGAGTAGCATGAAAACCGCGGAACCCGGTCGCGGCCTGAATCAAGCACGGCCTGAGCGCCCGACGATTATAGATTTATAATCCCCCCGCTTCAAGATAAGCCTGAAGATGCGCATAAACGTATTGAACACCGAACCGAAAGAGCAGAGAAGGGAGGCAAGAGTAGAGAGGGCTTTGGAGGAATTCGTGGGCAGGGTGAAGGAGCTGAATGTGAGGAAGGTGGTCCTGTTCGGCTCTACCGCCCGGAAAGAGGATCGTGAAGACAGCGACGTAGACCTGCTGATAGTCGGTGACAGGGGGGAGAGGAGGAAGATAGCCGACATAGAGACGGACCTGGACCTAAAATATCGCCTGCCTCTGGTGTCGGTGATGTACGGTGACGATGAGCCAAAGACGCCGTTCATGAGAGAAGTGATGAAGGAGGGAAGGCTGCTTTATGAAAGACAAAACTAAGCGCCTTATGGAACTCGCGAAGGGCACTCTCTCGGATGCGCGGCTTTTGATAGCCGAGGGCAGAAAGAGGTCGGCGGTCAACAGGGCGTACTACGCGGCGTTCGATGCGGCTAGCGCGCTTTTGCACGAGTTGGGGAGCAACCCGAGAACGCACGCCGGCGCGCTGAGTGAATTCGGGCAGAAGGCCGTGAATTCAAAACTGGTCGAGAAGCGCGACGCCTCCTCGCTCAGGGAGCTTTTCGAATTGAGGCAGAAATGCGACTACGATGAGTATTACAACACAGAGGAGCTCGACGCGGACGAACTTTACGAAAATGCCGAGAATTTCATAGAAGACATTGAGGGGGCTTTGCAAAAATTGGAGAAATGAGCCGCATAAACGTCCTTGACACCACCCTGCGGGACGGGGAGCAGACGCCGGGCGTCTCGCTGAGCCCCGGGGAGAAGCTCAAGATAGCCGGGGCTTTGGACGAGCTGGGCGTGGATTATATAGAAGCGGGCTCGGCGGCCACCAGCAGGGGCGAGGCCGAGAGCATAAAGCTGATATCGAAGGAGAAGCTGGACGCCAAGGTGCTGAGCTTCTCGAGGGTCATGGAGAAAGAGGTCGAGCTGTGCGCCGACTGCGGGGCCAACGGCGTGTTTTTGGTCGCCCCCACCAGCGAGTCGCACATAAGGCACAAGCTCAGGACCACCCCGGAGGAGCTGCTCAAGAAACTGGACAAAGTCGTGGACCGCGCCAAGGGCCTCGGGCTCTACGTGGACCTGTGCTGCGAGGACGGCTCCAGGTCCGACGAGGCGTATCTCAAGCAGCTCCTGGACGCGGTGGGCGAGCGCATAGACCGCTTCACCGTCGCCGACACCGTGGGCGCTTCCACTCCGGAGAAGATGGCCTCGCTGTTCGAGCGGCTCGCAGGCCACAAAAAGATGTCATATGGGGTCCACTGCCACGACGACCTGGGCATGGGCGTGGCCAACACCGTGGCCTCGGTCAGGGCGGGAGCGGACACCGTGGACGTCACCGTGAACGGGCTGGGAGAGCGGGCCGGAAACGCGCCCCTGGAGGAGGTGGTCGCGTCCCTGAAGCTGCTCTACGGCTACGAGACGGGCATAAAGGCAGACAGGATTTACACTACGTCCAGGCTGGTCGAGGACCTGACCGGCGTGGCGGTCCAGCCCAACAAGGCCCTGGTGGGGAAGAACGCGTTCATGCACGAGTCGGGCATACACGTGGACGGCCTGCTGAAAAACGCGGAGACCTACGAGTTCGTCAAGCCGGAGTATGTGGGCAGGAAAAAGGTCTTCCGCTTCGGAAAGCACGTGGGCGGCAAGGGCCTGAAGGCCATACTGGGCCAGCTGAAGATAAACGTGACTGAGGAGCAGTTTGGGAAGATATTCGAAGAGA
The DNA here is from genome assembly GCA_964613935.1 of uncultured archaeon. GTDB lineage: Archaea > Altiarchaeota > Altiarchaeia > JAFGQM01 > JAFGQM01 > CAZQBY01. The sequence continues at coordinate 3,958 of CAZTIX010000014.1, read as the reverse complement.
TAAAGGACATGGGCGACCGGGGCAAGACCATAACCGACGCCGACCTGAGCGCCATAGTCCGGCAGGTCAAGGGGGAGAAGACCAGCGACTTCCTGGAGCTGGCCGACCTGAGGGTGGAGTCCGGCATGAAGGGCACCCCCCGGGCCAGGGCGGTCGTCAAGGTGGGCGGCAAGCAGAAGACCGCCGACGCCGAGGGCGACGGCCCGGTGGACGCGGCCATAAGCGCGATAATGAAGGTCGTGGGCAGCAGGGACATAAAGCTGGAGGAGTACCACGTGGACGCCATAACCGGCGGAACCGACGCCACGGTCTCGGTCAGCGTCAGGATGAAGTCCGGCCAGAGGGTCACCACCGCCTCGGGCACGGACACCGACATAATAATGGCCTCGGTCAAGGCGATAGTGAACGGCATAAACCACCTGATGGGCTGAGATTCTGGCGCCTCCGAGCCTGGCCCCCGCGATGCGCCGCAAGGCCCGCAGACTGCGCGAGCCCGGAAGTCTCGCACATCGGATTTGCGCCCACCAGGCGCAAAGACTGCGCGAGACATGAAGTCTCGCACATGCGATGCTCGCTTTCCAGGCGAGCAGACCCTTCAACTGCGCGCCAGTTGAAGGTCCGAGAGTTGCGCTAAGAGCCGCATTTTTATAGCCTCTGGCATTAGAGTGAACGATGAAGAAGCCGGAGCACATCGACATGCGGGGCCTCCTCTCCTTCCACATCGCCTGGATACTGGGCCAGAGGAGAATGTACGGGGAGGAGCTCATAGAGGAGCTGGGGAGGCGCAGGGACGACGAGCCGAGCCCCGGAACGCTCTACCCGGCCATCAAGAAGCTCAAGGAGGACGGCCTGGTGGAGGACGAGAGGAAGGGCAGGAGGGTCGTCTACGGCCTGACCGCCAGGGGCAGGCGGGAAGTCGAAACTGCGGCGGATTACTTCAGGAAGGTCTACGGAGAGGTCATCGAGAAGCCCGGGGCCCTCGCCAGGACCCACAGCTACGTCCCCGAGCTCAAGAGGAGCACCGAGGCCGACGAGCTGGAGATAGACTACATCTGATATGGACGTGAAGGCGCCGCGAAACACCCACGACATAGTCCTGCAGGGCATCCTCAAGAGGAAGAGGCGCGAGTGGCTCAAGAGGAAAGAGGAGGAGAAGGCCGAGAAGGCGGAGCAGGACCTGAAGGGCCTGGGCGTGGTGAGCGAGAAGTACTACATAGACATGGAAACCGAGGCCTGGCTCAAGAGCGCCACCGAGCTCCTCTTCAGGGAGTTTCCCGGCCTGGACATCGGCAAGAAGCGCGAGGTCGTCGAGTGGCTCGCCGACCAGGTGAGCACCAAAGGCCCACCAGAGGAGCCCATGAAGGCGGTGGTGAGGGACGCCGTCAACCGAGTCGTCGGGTAAGGCCTTTTTCTTTAGGCAACTTCTAAATAACCGCAAGCTAATCCTTGAAATGCCGCTGAGCAAATCCATCGTAGGGGGGACCTTCGACAACTTCCACAGGGGCCACGAGGACCTCCTGAGGATGGCCTTCGACCTGAGCCAGTCCGTCACCATCGGCATAAGCAGCGACCAGTTCGCCCAGCGATTCAGAACGGGAGAGGTCGAGTCCTTCAAGAGCAGGAGCAACGTGGTGAGGCAGTACTGCGAGCAGCTGGGCAAGGACTACAGGATAATCGAGATAAACGACTTCTACGGCCCCTCCACCACCGACCCCGAGCTCTCCGCGATATTCGTCAGCGAGGAGACCTCCCTGAGGGCCAAGGAGATAAACGCGGTCCGGGTCAAGAAGGGGCTGAAGAAGCTGGTCGTGGTCGAGGTGCCCTTCACCCTGGCCGAGGACGGGCACCCCATAAGCAGCGAGAGGATACGCAACGGGGAGATAGACCGCGAGGGAAACCTGGCTTAGGACCGGCGCATAGGGGCAACCATGGAAAGGGAATACAAGATTCTTGTCTTTTCGGACATGCACGGAAACCGCAGGGCGGTTGACATAGCCGAGAAGATACTGGAGAAGGACGGCCACGACATGGCCGTATACCTGGGCGACTTCTCCGAGAAGATAGGCGACGAGAAGGCCAACGCCGAGGACGCCGAGCATCTCATAAACCGGCTGAAGGAGCTGACCGAAGTCAAGGCCCTCTTCGGAAACTGCGACACCCCCGAGCTGCGCAAGCTCCTAGAAGAGCAGGGAATCTCGCTTCACGGAAAGCTCATCTTCCTCGGAAAGACCGCGATAGCGGGCTGGGGCGGAAGCCACCCCACTCCTTTCCACACCCCCAGCGAGCTAAGCGAGGCCGAGATAAAGGAGGGCCTCACCGGGCTCATGGACGAGGCGGCCGAGAAGGGGGCCGAGAAGCTGGTCCTGCTGACCCACGAGCCGCCGGCCAACACCACCGCGGACGAGCTCCCGGACGGGCACGTCGGCAGCGGGTCCCTGAGGCACATAATCGAGAAGTACCAGCCGAATCTCAACGCCTGCGGACACATCCACGAGGCCAAGTCCACCGACCACGTGGGCCAGACCAAGGTGGTCAACGTCGGCCCCGCCTCGGAGGGGCACTTCCTCTCCATAGCCGTGGACGGAAGCGTGGAGACCGAGGAGATAAGCGTCTGAGCGTCCGGAAACCCATTTTTTAAACCCGCCTCTAAATATCAAACAAACATCGGACCATGATTACGATAAAGGACAAGGAGCGGACCGTCCCCTTCGTGAGGGAGGTGCTGGTCGAGTCTTTGACGCGCGCCGGCATGAAGCCGTGGCAGGCCCACTCCTTCGCCAAGGAGATAGAAGACGAGCTCCTGGCCAAGGGCGAGGAGGAGATAGGGAGGGGGGACTTCGCCGACCTCGTCCACAACCGCCTCAAGACGGTCAACGAGAAGGCGGCCCGGCGCTTCCACGCCTGGAGGACCATCCGCAAGGGAGAGCGGGAGCCGATGATAATCCTGCTCGGCGGGGGGACGGGCGTCGGCACCAGCACGGTGGGGACCGAGGTGGCCCACCGCATGGGCATCAAGAACACCATCTCCACCGACTCGATAAGGGAGATAATGCGGCGGACCGTCTCCGACGAGCTGCTTCCAGCGCTGCACAGCTCCTCCTTCGACGCGCACAAGTCCATGAAGATACCCCTCTCAAAGAGGAAGGACGCCGTCCTGACCGGCTTCCGGCTCCAGGTCAGCCAGGTCGCCGTGGGCATCGAGGCCATCATAGAGCGCTCCCTGAAGGAGGGAACCCCCACCCTCATAGAGGGGCTCCACGTGGTTCCCGGCTTCATCAGCGAGGAGCTCACCGGGCGCTACAACGTGATGACCTTCATGCTGCACATAAAGGACGAGAAGGAGCACAAGAACCGCCTTTACAGCCGCGCCTTCGAGACGAAATTCAGGCGCTCGGTGGACAAGTATCTTGAGAATTTCAAGAGCATAAGGGAGATACAGAAGTACGTCACCGAGAAAGCGAAGGAGGCGAAGGTCCAGGTCATAGAGAACGCCGAGGCCGAGGGCAGCATAGTGGAGATAATGGACAGCGTCATCGACGGGCTGGTCAAGCAGGAGAAGAAGGACAATGGTTAAGAATCCGCTTTCGGGAATAAAGAGGACCCTGATAAAGGGGGCGAAGAGCTCCGGGCCGGAGGCGGTCTTGTCCGGCGACCGGGTTGCGGTCAGGGACGAGAAGCTGGGCAGCCAGCTGGCCAACCGGGCCTTCGGGGAGGCCGGGAAGGACGGCCTGACCCTCAGCCTCTACGAAGCCTGCCTGCTCTCCGAGAGGGGGAAGCTGCGCGTCTGGAAGGGAAACAAGGAGCTTTCCCCGGCCCAGCTGCTGGCAGCCGGCGAGAAGCTCAATCCCGACTTCGCCATGAAGTACGAGGTTTTCAAGGACCTCCGGCTCACCAGAGGGTACGTCGCCAAGTCCGGAATCAAGTTCGGCTGCGACTTCGTGGCCTACGCCCGCGGCAA
>CAZTIX010000013.1:0-10941 GCA_964613935.1 uncultured archaeon | reverse complement strand
ATCCGATGGCCAACATCTGGACTCGCGGCAAGAAGCGGCCATGGACAATATGCGCAAACTTCGAATGCCCCGGCAAGAAGAAATGACCCATGGCTTTTTTCCGCAGGAGGTCTAATATCCCATGGACGAGAAACTGCTCCTTGAGATTCTGGAGAAAGACGCGAGGACGCCGGGCTCCGACCTGGCCAAGATGCTGGACGCCGACGAGAAGAAGGTGAAGGCCAAGATAGCCGAACTCAGGTCCAAAGGCGTCATAAGGGCCTTCAAAACGTATGTGGACTGGGAGAAGGCGGGCGAGGAGTTCGTGACCGCCTACATAGACGTCCGCGTCACCCCCGAGGCGCGGACCGGGTTCTCCGAGCTCGGCGAGGAGCTGGCCGCCAACGAGAAGGTGGACGAGGTCATCGTCGCGTCCGGCGAGTACGACCTCATGGTCAAGATAAGGGCCAAGGACATCAAGGACGTCAGCAATTTCGTCACCGAGGTCCTCGCGCCCAAGAAGGAGGTGACCGGGACCTATACCCACTTCGTCCTGAAGAAGTTCAAGGAGAATGGCGTGGTCCTCACCGACGGAGCCAGGGACAAGAAGCTGGTCATCTCCGCCTGACCACGACCATGATATCCAGACGGGTGAGGGGGGTGCCCCCCTCCGGAATCAGAAGGTTCTTCGAGCTCGCCTCGCAGCAGGAGGACATCGTGACCCTGGGGGTGGGCGAGCCGGACTTCGACACCCCCTACGGGATAAAGGACCGGGGGATGGAGGCGATAGAGCTCAACCGCACCCACTACACCAGCAACGCCGGGCTTCCCGAGCTGAGGAAGGCGGTCGCCGAAAAGCTCGGGAAGGAGAACGGCATAGATTCCTCGCCCGACGACGTCCTCATAACCGGGGGGTCCAGCGAGGGCCTGGACATCTCCCTGCGCGCGCTCCTCGAGCCGGGGGACGAGGTCCTCATACCCGACCCGGCCTATGTGGCCTACGCCCCCCTGACCCGCCTGGCCGGAGGGCGTCCGGTCATGGTGCCTACCGGGGAGGACAACGGCTTCCGGGCCAGGGTCTCCGACCTCGAGAAGGCCCTGACCGAGAAGACCAAGGCAATCCTCTTCTGCTCTCCCAACAACCCCACCGGCGCGGTCTTGACCAAGAAGGACCTCGAAGAAATCGCGGAGTTCGCCGTGAAGAACGACCTGGCCGCAATCTCGGACGAGATATACGAGAAGCTGATATACGAGGGAGAGCACGTTTCCATAGCATCCCTCCCGGGAATGGCCGAAAGGACCATAACCCTGAACGGATTCTCCAAGGCCTACGCGGCCACCGGCTGGCGCATAGGGTACGTCCACGCAAAAGGCGAGCTTATGGAGGGCGTGCACAAGATACACCAGTACTGCATGCTCTGCGCTCCCACTCCCTCGCAGCACGCTATGCTGGCGGCTTTCGAAGAGGCGGACGGGGTAAGCCGGATGGTCAAGAGCTACGACGCCCGCAGGAAGCTGCTTGTAAAGGGCCTGAACGAAATCCCGGGCATAAAGTGCCACATGCCCGGGGGCGCCTTCTACGCCTTCCCCAACATAACCGGAACAGGGCTCGGCTCGGAGGAGTTCGCCGAGAAGCTCATAAGGGAGGCGAAGGTCGCGGTCGTTCCGGGCAGCGTCTTCGGTCCGAGCGGCGAGGGGCATGTGCGCTGCTCCTACTCCGTCTCCACCGGCGAGATAACAGAGGCGCTGGATCGCATGGGCAAGATTTTCTCCGAATGATGCAATTCATCCCGAACGAGCCTGCTCTTCTGATAAACGGCAATCTTGTTGTCGCGGACCTCCACAACGGCATAGAGTTCGAGCTGGAGAGGAGGGGCGCGACGGTCCCCAGCCAGACCAGGAGGAAGCTGGAGCGACTCAAGGAGCTCCTAAAAAGCACCCGGCCGGAGAAGCTGATAATCCTCGGCGACCTCAAGCACAACGTCCCGGCGACGTCCTACCAGGAGAAGCTGGAGGTGCCCTTCTTTTTGAGAGAGCTGCAGGAGATGGTCCCCAGGATAATCATAACCAAGGGCAATCACGACGGCGGCATAGAGCGGCTGGTCCCGGGGGGCGTGGAGGTCGCGGCAGAGTTTACTGAGAGCGGCGCGGGATACTTCCACGGCCACAAGAAACCCAGCCAGGAGCTGCTCGAACAGGAGCTCATAGTCTGCGCGCACACGCATCCCTCAATCCTCCTCAAGGACATACGCGCCAACGTCCAGCAGGCCTGGATAGAGACGAAGGTCAAAGACTCGGAGACTCGAGTTCTGGTAGTCCCGGCATTCGACGACTCCGCCCGGGGCTCCGCGGTCAACAACACCGAGCCGCTGGGCCCCTTCCTGAAGCGCATGATTGACCTGGACAGCGCGGACGTCTATCTTCTGGACGGCAGCTATCTTGGGACCGTCTCGGAGCTGAGGTCTTAGGTTAAAATCAGGTATTCCACCGGTCTATTGACCGGCGGTTCTTGACACCCTCTTTTTAAGCGCCCAACCTCAATCTGAGTTTCGCGAACTTTGGGGGAAACCGTGTATGACCAAGCTGCTTAGCCGATTCAGGCCCGAGCTGAGGGACCTGATAAGGGCCAATTTCAAGGACTTCACCCAGATACAGAAGCAGGCCCTGCCGCCGATACTCGACGGGAAGGATACATTAGTGATAGCTCCCACCGGCAGCGGGAAGACCGAGGCCGCGTTCCTGCCGGTGATGGACGCTCTGGCGGCGGAGGCAGCTGCCGCAAAGACCGAGGCCGGCGAGAGCTCCGGAAGCGGCAAGGGCGCTAAAAAAGGGAAAAGGCCCAAGAGGACCGAGGGCATCTCGGCCCTCTACATCGCCCCTCTCCGCTCCCTCAACCGCGACATGCTCCGCCGCATGGAGGACTGGTGCGAATCCCTCGGCTGCAGGGTGGAGGTGAGGCACGGCGACACCACACAGTACCAGCGCGGAAAGCAGAGGACCAATCCTCCTCAGATGCTGATAACCACCCCGGAGACTCTCCAGGCCATACTGCCCGCCAAGGTGATGCGGAAGCACCTCAGGTCCGTGAAGTACGTCATAATCGACGAGGTTCACGAACTGGTCTCGGACAAGCGGGGAACCCAGCTGGCGGCGGGGCTGGAGAGGCTTCGCAACGCCTGCGGAGACTTTCAGGCCATAGGCCTCTCGGCGACCGTGGGAACGCCCGAGGTAGTGGCCGACTACTACGGGCTGGACGAAATCATCGTAGACAAGAGCTTCAAGGGCCTGAGGCTCAGGGTTGAGAAGCCCGATAACGTGGTGAAGCGCATAGGGGAGCTGACCGGCAAGAAATCCACCCTCATCTTCACCAACACAAGGGTCGCCACGGAGCTCCTCACCCAGCAGCTGCGCGCAGGCAAGGACGTGGGGATACATCACTCATCGCTGTCCAAGGAGGAGAGAATCGAGACGGAGCGGCAGCTCAAGGAGGGCGACCTCAAGACGCTTGTGTGCACCTCCTCCATGGAGCTGGGAATAGACGTGGGGGAGATAGAGCAGGTCGTGCAGCTCAACTCGCCCCGCCAGGTCGCTCGCCTCATCCAGCGTACCGGCAGGAGCGGCCACACCCGCGGCGGAACTTCCAGGGGAACGGTCCTCGCCACCGACTTCGACGACATCCTGGAAGCCTCGGTGATAGCGAGACATGCCCTCAAATCGGAGATAGAGGAGACGGAGTTCTTCGAGAGCTCCATGGACGTCCTGGCACATCAGATAGCCGGCCTGGCGCTGGACTACGGCGACATATCGGTCGAGGATGCCTATAGGATAATCGGGAGGGCCTACCCCTACCGCCGGCTGACCTTCGAGCAGTTCGGCGAGGCACTGGAGGTCCTGAAGCGCCTGCGGCTCGTGGGCTGGAGCGGCGAAGGGATAAGCAGGCGCAGGAACACCCTTTTCTACTATTATTCCAACCTGTCCACGATTCCAACCTACAAGCGCTACACGGTCGTGGACCTCGCCTCCCGCAAGCCCGTGGGAGTCCTGGACGAAGAGTACATCATCGACTGCCGTGTAAACTCCCTGTTCATACTCAAGGGCGAGGCTTGGAGGATAGTGGATTTCAGGGGAAGGAGGGTAATGGTGGTGCCGGTCAGCGAGATAGGAGCGGAGACCCCGGTCTGGGTGGGCGAGGACATACCCGTCCCCTATGATGTTGCCCAGGAGGTCGGCCGCATAAGGCGGAGCATATCCGCGATGCTGGGCAAGGGCAAGACCCCAAAGCAGATGGCCCGGAAGCTGGACCTGCCGCTCAACGCCAAAGGGCTCTCGGCGGCGGCGAGCGCCGTAAGGAAGCAGAGGAAGCAGGGGAAGGTCCCCACCGACAAGACAATAACGATAGAGAAGTTCGTCGAGCGCTACCACCAAATAGTCATCAACACCTGTTTTGGGACGAAGGTCAACGACGCCCTCAGCCGAATACTGGCCTCCATGCTGAGCAGCCGGTACGGCGAGTCCGTGGGGGTCCAGGTCGACCCGTACCGCATAATCCTGACCGGAATGGTGCTCGAGGAAGAAGACGTGGAAGAAGTTCTGAAGAGCATCGACCCCAAGAGCGTCAGGCAGATACTGGAGAAGACTGTCGCCAAGACAAACCTCTTCCGCTTCTCGTTCGTGCACGTGGGAAAGCGTTTCGGAGTCTTCAGGGACGACACCAACTTCAGGGAGATAAACATGAAGAGAGTAATAAGCGCCTACCGGGGAACCGCGGTCTATAAGGAGACGCTCAGCGAGCTCTTCAAAAAGTATTTCGACCTGGAAAATTCCAGGCGGGCTCTGGAGCGCATCAGGGCAGGGGGCGTCAAGATAGTGCCTCAAAGGCTGACAACCCTGTCGCAGTTCGGGCTGGAGCAGTTCAGGGACGCCGTGCTGGCCGAGACTCCGGAGCGGGCCATAATCGAGACCGTCAAGAAGAGGCTGATGGGCAGGAGAGTCAATCTAGTCTGCCTCAACTGCGGAGAGGTCATGCGGCACAGGGCAATCAGCAAGCTGGAGTATCCCCTCAATTGCCCGTCCTGCGACTCATGGATGATAGCCTACATGGGAAAGACGGAGGAGGAGCTGAGCCGAATAGTCAGGAAGCACGGAAGGGGCGAGTCCCTTACGAAGGAAGAGGGGAAGTTCCTTAAGCGGGCTCGCCAGTCCGCCGGACTGGTCCATTCCTACGAGGGCAGGGCGCTGATAGCCCTCAACGCGCGCGGAGTGGGCCCCCAGACGGCGGGCCGCATCCTGGATTTGAACCTGCACGACGAAGACTTCTACAAGGAGATACTGCGCTCGGAGAGGGAGTTCGTCAGGACCTCCCGCTTCTGGAAGGGCAGGAAGAAGAGCCGGAAGAAAAAAGGGCGAAAAAAGTCGAAGGGATGATTTTAGTTGTCTATGGATACAATTAAGCGATGACCATGCTGCTCCTTGCGGATACTGCCCCGGAATTGGAAAAGACTGTCCGCGAAGTCGAGGCGATGTGCCACGAGGCCGGTCTCGGGCTTATAATACATCATGAGGGTGAAGACCTGGACGAAATTCTGGAGCATGCCCGCAGCAAGATAGCGGTCCTCTCTCCCGGCGGAGAGCTCACTCTGGGCGAGATGGTCGGGAGATACGGCCGGGACGTCCTTCTCGTGGTGGGCGGCTTCGCCGATGAGCGAGACTTCAAGAGCGACGTGTATGCGCGCGCCGACGCGACCGTCTCCCTAGGTAGCGGGTTTTTGTCCATCCCCGAGGTAATAGAGAGGATACTCGAGGCCTATGAGAAGAAGGCAGAAGCAGGAGGCGACTGAGATCGCCCGGGAGAGGGTCGGCAAGCTGTTTGACATGGCCGAGGAGGCCGCGGCGGACGGGGATTTAGAGAGAGCCGACCGCTACGTCGAGATGGCCTGGAACATCAAACTCAAGTTCCGACTCAAGCTAACCGATTATCAAAAGCGGTTGTTCTGCCGCAAATGCCTGAGGTTCCTGGCGGCGGGCAAGACTGGTCGCTACCGGACCGAGGACGGCAAGCTTGCCGTGACCTGCCTTAGCTGCGGCGAGACTAGGAGATATCCCCTGAAGGGCCAGAGGACCTAAGGGATTAGGCGGACAGTCTCCGGTCCGCCTCGAAGACGGCCGTCGCGCACAGGGACATCTGGTAGAAGAGGGCGAAGACTATGGCCACCAACCCGAGGAATAGCTTGAGGAGCGTGGTCACCGTGGCGGAGTCGAGATTGAGTATCAGCGGGGTGGTGAAGAGCAGCAGCCCGATGGGAACCATTATCGCGGCGCCCATGCAGCCGATGTAGGCGGCGACCACCCTCCCCAGATTCTTGGACAGGAACCTGAAGGCCTTGAACACGCTCTCCCCCAGCGGCTCCCCCGCCGCGGCGTAGGGTATGGAGAAGGTGAAGAAGATGCCGAAGTTTATCATAAGAAGGAGCTTGAAGCCCCCCAGGGAGAAGGAGCTTATGAATATCATCAGGAAGGCGGCCAGCCCGCTCAGCACGACGCTGGCCGGATTGACCCCGGCGCCCCCGCCCTTCCGGCCGGCCAGCCCGGCGATGCTGTTGGCTATGACCGAATAGCTCAGGAAGCCCAGGAAGAGCGTTCCGAAGACCAGCAGGAAACCCGCGTATCTGCCGTCCGCCAGCTCGCGCACGTCGGTCCTCTCGGCTATCCCGCCAAGCCGTATGACCGGAATCTGGACGTTGGTTGAAAATTCGTTGAAGGCGGTCAGGTTGGCGGCGGAGAGATAGACCGTCCCGCCCAGGTATCCGTCCGTCTCCTCCAGCACGCGGTCGGGCGTCCTGGCGCCGCCGGCGAAGACGGAGGCCAGGAGCAGGATTATCGGCACGGCAGGGACCAGGACCAGCCATATCTTCTTCCTGGCTATCTTGAACGGGGCCAGCAGGAAGTCTTCCATGGAGGATTAAGAGCGGAGGGAATAAAAATCCGACGCTCTTTTTATAAGACCCCTCGTAAACTAATATAGGAATATCGCGCGATTATGAAAACAGCAAAAAAATTGCCCCCGAATTGCGTGCCGATATCGCTTCTGATAATCGGGCTGCTGTCCCTGTTGCTGCTTTACCAGGCGTTCATCGCCCTCCCGGCGTCCATGGATAGCCTGGACCAAAAGGTTGAATTTTTCGGCTGCACTTCCTCTCACATATACGCGATGGAAAAGACGATTCGGGAGAACCTGGTTCTCGGGGGCAGCGAATACGGCACGGCGTCGCCCCCGCTTTGCCTGTCTGCCGGCGAGACGTTCACGGCCGGCAGCTTCGACGATGCGGCCGTGAACTTTGAACTGTTCCCGGAGTTTGCCGCTCCGCAGGGGTCCGAAGAGCTGGTCAGCGTCACCGGCGAGGGTGTTGCGGCAGTTAAGGATGTCGCACTGGTTGTTTATATGGATTGCGTCTCCGGGACTCCCGATTCCTGCACGGGCTACGTGTACCCCCTCAGAAGCCTCTAATCCGGAGCATTCGGGCGCCCCATTCTCCGGAGAGAATCAGCGAATCTCTCTTTTTATACCTCATCCTTCAAACATACCGCTTCGAGTTGCTGGCAACAGCACCGCGGGCCGCAAGGCCCATACTTCGAATCGCGAAATGACTACAGTTTATGATGTGGAGCCCGAGACGCTCATAAGCGCCGCGGCCCAGGACTTGAAGACGAAGGTGAAAGCGCCCGACTGGGCGCCTTTCGTCAAGACGGGCGCTGCCAAGGAGAGGCCGCCCGAGGACCCCGACTGGTGGCACGTCAGAGAGGCCTCCATACTCAGGAAGATATACGTCAAGGGGCCGATGGGGGTCTCCCGGCTGCGCAGCGAATACCGCAGCAGGAAGAACAAGGGAGTGAAGCCGGAGGATTCGCAGAAGGCGTCCGGCAAGGTCACCCGGCTGGCGGTGCAGCAGCTGGAGAAGCTGGGACTGGTCAAGAAAGCCGAAGACAACGGCGGCCGGGAGATATCGCCTGCGGGGACAAAGTATCTGGACAACCTCGCCCACAAGATAAAGAATGGATGACATAGAGGCTGTCAGGGCCAAAAAACTAAGGCAGCTGAAGGAGCAGCAGGCCTCGCAGAATCAGGGCATGCAGAAACAGCAGCAGATTCAGAAGGCCCTGAAGCAGATAGACAGCCTCGTGCGCCGCTTCCTCACCCCGAAGGCCCAGGACCGGCTGACGAATTTGAAGCTCGTCGACCCGGAGCTGGTTCAGAAGCTCAAGCTCTACCTGGCCCAGATGTACGCGTCCGGGCAGGCGAAGAAGATGGACGACAATCAGCTGAAGGACATCCTCCAAAAGCTGAAGTCTGCGCAAAGGGAAACCACCATAACGAGGATTTGACATGAGCTCGAACAAAGACAGGGAAACCAAAAAAAAGCTCAAGAAGGCTAGCGACGAATCCAGGCGCGCCCCCATCTGGGTATTCGCGGCCACCAACCGCAAGGTGAGGCGGTCCCCCAAGAGCGACCGCAACTGGCGCAGGGACAACGTTTACTGACCATGGCGAAGATAAAGGAAGGCGAAAAGGAAAAGAAGAAGCCGGAGGCCGGCGAGAGCAAAGCAGAGAAGAAGGCGCCTGCGAAGGGGAAGCCCGTAAAAGAGGGCGCCGGAAAGAAGGAATCTCCCGGAAAGGCAGGCGGCAAGAGCGCCGGGGGGGCTGAAAAGGAGAAAACCGGGGCTTCAAAGGCCGGAGACGAGACGTCCAAAAAAAAGGCCGGAGAAAAGAAAACGCCGAAGCAGGAGGAAAAGCCCTCCAAGAAAGAGAAAGAAGAGGAAAAGGTCGATATAGTCTCCGAAGACGTCTACACCATACCCCTCAGAAAGGTCTACCGCACAAAGCCCTCCTACAAGAGGGCCAACAAGGCCGTCCAGACCCTCCTCGCCTATCTAAGGAAGCACACCAAGACCGAGAACGTCAAACTAGACGACTCCCTCAATCGCCGCATATGGAGCCGCGGGGCCAGCAAGCCCCCCCGCAGCGTCCAGGTGAAGGCAGTCAAGGATTCGGAGGGGCGGGTGCTCGCAACCCTCCTATAGGCTCACGATGGCCGCATACAAGACCGACTTACGCGGAGAGGGCTACCTTGGCCTCTTCGGTTTCGCAACAGACAAGTATTTCCTGATATCCAACCGCCTCGGCGAGCGTAAGCTCGGCAGGCTGGGGGAGCATCTGGGCGTTGAGGGAATCCCCACGCCAATCTTCAACTTCTCTTTGTCCGGCATAATGTCGGCCGGCAACTCCAGAGGAGCGCTTCTCCCTTATCTTGTCGAAGACGACGAGTTGGAGAGGATAGGAAAGAAGGTGAGCACGGCGGTCGTCCCGGACAAGTTCACCGCCCTGGGCAACCTGATAGCCGCCAACGACAAGGGAGGCATCATAAGCGACGTATTCTCGCAGAGGACCAAGGTCGTGATAGACGAGGCCCTGGGCATAGACACGGTCCAAGGGCAGATAGCCGGCTCTAGCGAGGTCGGAGCGCTCTGCGCGGCCACCAACAAGGGGTTCGCCGTGAGCCCCGACGTCTCCGACGCGGAGCTGGGAGAGCTGGAGAGGATATTCGGCGTCCCCGGCGGAAGGGCCTCGGCCAGCAGGGGCTCGAAGGTCGTGGGGGCCTGCCTGATGGCCAACTCCAACGGATTCATAGCCGGCCAGGACACCACGCCCATAGAGCTGGAGTACATAAACGAGGCCCTGGGCTTCTTATAGGAATAACTTCAAAATTACCGAAATGAAATACGTTCTCAAAGGCACGCTTCGAATCGGCGGCAAGACCGAGAAGTTCACCAAGGAGGCCGAGGCCGGGGGCGAGGCCGAGGCAAGGGAACTCACATTCTCGCTGTTCGGCAGCGAGCACGGCACCAAGAGGCGCCACATAAAGATAGAGAGCGTCGAAGCGAAAAAGGAAAAAAAGAAAGGGCGATGAACCAAGAAGATGAGCAGAGGAAATTGCAGTCCCTCCTCGCCCAGATAAAGGAATATCAGTCGACACTCCAGGACTTAAGCCGGCAGGCCGCCCTGAACGAGCGTGCGCTCAAGGAGGTCATAGCGACCATAAGCGCCCTCGATGTCCTACCTAAAACCAAATCCTCCGAATCGCTCATACCCATAGGCGCCGGCGTCTACACCAGGGCCGAGATAAAGGACAAGAAGAACTTCATAGTCTCAGTCGGGAACGGCATATGCATGGAGAAGCCCGCCGCGGATGCCAAGTCCTTCCTCGAGGAAAGGAAAGCGAAGCTCGAGAAGGACGGCAAGAATCTGCGAGAGCAGGCCCAGAAGATAGGCAAGGAGCTGGAGAGGGCCAACCAGTCGGCCGAAGAGCTTTACTCAAAGCTGCAGAAAGGCGGCGGCAACTAGGCTGATTTATTAGCCCAAACCCGTAAATGTCTTATGGACGCCGGCTCAGTCCTGCGGGAGGTCCTTTCCGAGATAACGCCGACCGAGAAGGAAAGGCGGAAAGAAAGCAGGGTCCTTGACGAGATTCTCACCATACTCGGAGCCGACATCCAGAGGATAAACCCCGAAATCGAGCCCGTGACCGTCGGCTCAATAGCCAAGGGCACCGACCTGCGCGGAGACAAGGACTTCGACATATTCCTACAGTTCCCCAAGGGAACCGACCGCCCCACCCTGGAGCAGCAGGGCCTTCTCATAGGCCGCACCTTCTTCAAGCAGGTTAATTCCAACCCGGAGGTCAGCTACGCCGAGCACCCCTATGTCCGGGGGGGCTACCACGGCTTCAGGGTCGAGATAGTGCCCTGCTACCGCCTGGGCAAGGGAAAGAAAATAATCAGCGCGGTCGACAGGAGCCCCCTGCACACCGAGTTCGTTCGGGAGAGGCTGGAGGAAAAGCCTGAGCTTCGGGACGAAATCCGCCTTCTTAAGAGGTTCATGAAGGCCAACGGCCTCTACGGCGCCCACGC
>CAZTIX010000012.1:0-11089 GCA_964613935.1 uncultured archaeon | reverse complement strand
CTATCAAGGGTATCTCGTCCCAGTGCCTGGCTCCGGTGCAGTTGACCTTGCCCGAGGAGAATATGAGCGCGGACACCCGCGGCTCTTTCATCCTGTATATCGCGCCGGGGAAGTGGTCCGGGTCGTATTCGATGTCTTTGGCCTTTCTGGCGAACTGCTCGAGGTTTATCCGCTGGTCGATGGATACCGAAACAACCAGATTCTCCAGCTTCTTGTCCCATTTGACTTTTGCCATTTTTTTCGACTCCTAGAAATATGCAAGCATAGACAAAGCTTTTTATAGGAAAACCGGTTTATTAGAAGGTAAGGCTATAAAAGCTTTTTATAGGCGCGTATGGGCGCCAGGCAGGCTCAGACTATCTTCCGCCTTCTAGCCCTCGCGTGCTCTTTCAGATGCTGTATCCTGTTTCCGCGGTTCCAGGACTGGCCTATTCCCTCGCCCTTGATGTTGTTCCAGAACGTGGAGCGGGTGCTGTTTGCCTTCTTGAGGGCCTGGGCCCACGGGGAGTTGTCGTCGTCCGCCCGAACGGCGCGCATTCTGGCCGCCCGATAGCGGGCGCGCGCCTTCTCCTCCTTCTTGTCGTCGCGTCCCAGAATCCCCAGCAGACCCATTTGAGTAGTTTAGAGCCTAGTCCAATAAATCCTTTTTGTTATCTCTCCCTATAAATCCCCCGGATGAGCTTTGAGGATTTTTACGCGAAGTGCAAGAAGATCGCCGGCCAACTCGTCAAAGAGAAGAAGCTGACCGTGGTGGGCCACTACGACGCGGACGGCCTGGCCTCCACCGCGATACTTGTCAAGGCCCTGCGCCGCGCGGGCGTGGATACCGACTTCGTCAACACCCGGCAGATAGACTCGGACCACATAAACGAGGTCAACGGAATCGGCAATCCCCTGGTCTTCGTGGACATGGGCTCCGGCCAGATAGAGCTTCTTGAGAAAGAGATAAAGAACAAATTCTACATAGTCGACCACCACCCGCCCGTCAAGAAGGCTGCCAATCAGGTCAACCCCTTCCAGCACGGCATAAACGGGACCCGCGAGCTCTCGGCGACGGGAGTCGCCTACTTCGTCGCAAAGGCCATGGACGGGAAGAACGCGGACCTGTCTCCGGTCGGCGTGGTCGGCGCGGTGGGGGACATGCAGGACCTGCACGGGGGCCTGAAGGGGGCCAACCGGCGAATAATCGAGGACGCCGAGAAGCTCGGGCTGCTCAACGCCCACCGCAACCTCACTCTCTTCGGCCGCCAGTCCAGGCCCCTCCCCAAGATGCTGGAGTACTGCTCCGGGCCGATGCTGCCCGGGCTGACCGGCAACTACATGGCCTGCCTGAAGTTCATCGAGCAGCTGGGCATCGCCGTGAAGGACCCCCAGACCGGCAAGCCCCGGCATTACGCGGACCTCAGCCAGAAGGAGCGCCGGAAGCTCACCAGCGCGCTGTACATGCTGCTCCTGGACCACAACGCCCCGCACCTTGTGACGGACATGCTCATAGGCGAGATATACGAGCTCCTCGAGGAGACGCCCAAGACCGAGCTGAGAGACGCCAAGGAGTTCGCCACGGTCCTCAACGCCTGCGGGCGCCACGAGGAGGGAGAGGTTGGTGTTGAAGTGTGCATGGGCGGGCGGAAGGACGCCTGGCCCGAGGCCAAGCGCCTGCTGGAGAAGCACCGCAGGGAGCTGCGGGAGGGTCTGGAGTGGGTGAGGTCCTGCGGCATCGAGGAGCTGGACAACATCTACCACTTCGACGCCAGCGGCGTCATACGGGAGACTCTGGTCGGAGTCATAGCGGGGATGACCTACGGCTCCATGAACGTCAAGACCACAAAACCCATAGTGGCGTTCGCCCTGACCGACGAGGGCGAGCTCAAGATATCCGGCCGGGGCAACTACGACCTTGTGCGGGCCGGGCTCAAGCTGGGAACTGCCCTGAACGAGGCCGCCAAGCCGCTGGGCGGCGAGGGGGGCGGGCACGACGTCGCGGCCGGGGCGAAGATACCGCCCGGGAAAAAGGACGAGTTCCTTAAGCGGATGGACGAGATCGTCGGGAAGCAGATGAAGCGGCAGAGGGCACGGTAGCCGGGGCGGCAGTCCGGACGATTTTTATACAGGACACTTCTATATTCCCGAATTCTGCTGGCCGGCCGCAGCGGCGGGCGCATCACCTTAAAATTATAAAAAGATTGAAAATGACCGAAGAGAAAGACATAATCGAGAAGCCCTACGGCAAGAAGGACGACGTGGAGCACAACCTGAAATCGTACGAAGAGGCGAGGAAGACGTTCAAGTGGGAGGATGTGCACAAGAACTTCTCATGGAGCGAGACGGGGAAGGTCAACATGGCCTACGAGTGCATCGACCGTCATTGCGAGGACGGAAAGGCCGACAAGGTAGCCCTGATATACGACGGGGACGACGGGGTCGAGAAATTCACCTATGGCGACCTGCGCAGGGAGACCAACAAGTTCGCCAACGTACTCAAGAAGCACGGCATAAAGAAGGGCGACAGAGTATTCATATTCATGCCCCGCTCGCCGGAGCTGTACGCGGGCCTCCTGGGGATAATAAAGACGGGCGCGATACCGGGCCCGCTGTTCGAGGCCTTCATGGGCGAGGCCGTCAAGGACCGGATGCAGGACGCCGAGGCCGTGATGCTCCTGACCACCCCCGAGCTGAGGGAGAGGGTCCCGGTCAACGACCTGCCGTCCCTCAAGAACATAGTGTACGTGCTCGACGACAAGGACGCCGAAGAGGAGTACAAGCACGAGCACGACCACGGCATACCCGACGACATAAAGCTGATAAACTACCACGCCGAGATGAAGAAGGCGTCCGACGAGTTCGACATCGAGTGGCTGGAGCTGGAGGACCCGCTCATACTGCACTACACCTCCGGCTCGACCGGCAAGCCCAAGGGCGTTGTCCACGTCCAGAACGCAATGATAGGCCACTACCAGACAGGAAAGTGGGTGCTTGACATGAAGGAGGACGACGTCTACTGGTGCACCGCCGACCCGGGATGGGTGACGGGCACGTCCTACGGAATATTCGCCCCCTACCTGAACGGCATAACCAACGTCATCAAGGGCGGCAGGTTCGACGTGGACAAGTGGTACACTTGCCTGCAGGAGCACAAGGTCAGCATATGGTACAGCGCACCCACGGCCTTCAGGCTGCTGATGGCCAGAGGGAAGGGCAAGGAGAAGGACTACGACCTCTCCTCGGTCCGCCACATCTGCTCGGTGGGCGAGCCGCTGAACCCCGAGGTGATATCTTGGGGTCTTGAGGCGTACGATGTTCCCATCCACGACACCTGGTGGATGACCGAGACGGGCCACCAGCTGATATGCAACTATCCCTCCATGCCGATTAAGCCGGGCTCCATGGGCAAGCCGATTCCGGGGACGGAGGCGACCATACTCGATGACAACGGGAAAGAGGTCAAGCCCCTCACCATGGGCAACCTGGTCATCAAGAAGGGCTGGCCGGGCATGATGCGCAAGATATGGAAGAACCCGGAGAAGTACAAGAGCTACTTCGAGTTCGACCCCTGGTACATGAGCGGCGACAGCGCCTACATGGATGAGGACGGGTACTTCTTCTTCGAGGGCAGGATAGACGACGTCATAAAGACCAGCGGCGAGAGAGTGGGGCCGTTCGAGGTCGAGTCAGCCTTGGTCGAGCACCCGGCCATAGCCGAGGCGGGCGTCATAGGCAAGCCGCATCCCATCCGGGGCCAGATAATCAAGGCCTTCGTGGCTCTGAATCCCGGTCACGAGGGGACGGACGAGCTCAAGAAGGAGATAATGGACTTCGTCAAGACGCACCTGGCCGCGCACGCCAAGCCGAGGGAGATAGACTTCGTGGACAAGCTCCCCAAGACGCGCAGCGGCAAGATTATGAGGCGCGTCCTGAAGGCCAAGGAGCTGGGACTCCCGACCGGAGACCTCTCCACCATGGCGGACGACTGAGTCCGCCCTTCGCCTTCTTTTTCTGCTTCTTTTTATTCCTGCCTTAGCCTAAGCCGGGTTGAAAAAGAAAGAAAAAGGCGCCGCCTTTTTCAGAGCGGCAGTACGGTCTTCCCGTAGAGCTCGTTCAGGACCTGCCCCGCCGCGGCGTATATTGCCGAGAAGCCGCACACTATGCCCTCAAGGCCGGCAATCACCGTGATGGTGGCGCTGCCGGTGGCGTCTCCGAGCGCGAGCAGGAAGAACAGCACGGTCAGTGTCAGGAAGACAACCTGCAGCGACCTGTTCAGCTTGAGGGTGCCCACGAACATGAAGGCCGTGAACAGCCCCCACATCGCCAGGTACGCGGCCATGGCGCCCTTGGAGACGGCCACTGAGAGCCCCAGCTGGGGCAGCATCAGTATCGCCACGAGCGACAGCCAGAAGAATCCGTAGGACAAAAAGGCCGTCGTCCCGAAGGTGTTGCCGTTTTTGTATTCCATGGCGCCGGCGAATATCTGCGCCAGTCCCCCATAGAAGATGCCCATAGCCATTATCATCCCCAGGGACGCGGTCCCCAGGAATCCGGCGTTGTGTATGTTCAGCAGAACGGTCGTTATTCCGAAGCCCAGCAGCCCCAAGGGTGCCGGGTTTGCCGTTTCAACCATTTTGGTGGGTTATTTTGGAGGCAAGAAATAAATACTTTGGGGCAGCGATCCTTCATCGCCTATCTGCGCGGCCTTCTGCCCCTTCCCCTGTTTCCCCGCCTCCTCCCCTTCTTCGCGGCAACATGCGCGAGCAGGGCGGCTTCGGCCCTCGCCAGCCCGGCCCTCGCCTCCCCGAGGCTCCTCTCGTGCCCCTCAGCCCCCATGACGTTGACTGCGTTGGGGTCGAAATAGGCGTTCTCCAGCGACTGCGCGCGGGCTCTGGCCTCCTCTACCCGCCTCCTCAATCGGGAGAGTTCGTCACTGCCGGACTTCGCCATCTTGACAATCCTCTACCTAACCCCACAATGCTTAAAAACGTTTTATTGATTGACCTCTTATACTACCATGCTCGAATCCATAATCTCCCCCGGCACGGCGGAGAGGAAGCCATGGGACATGGCGCTCCTGGGCTTCGTAGTGGCCAGCGTCTCCATCTGGCTGGGACATTACCTCTCGCCGTTCATACCCGGCTCCCCCTCCATGCTGGGGCTGGCCGTGGCGGTCATAGCCCTCGCGCCCCTGCTGCACCGCGTCATAGTCATCGAGGAGCTGGAGGAGGAGACCGCCCGCCTGGGTTCTCCGACCGGGTTCATAACCCGCCACATAGACGTGATAGGGATGTACGCCTTCTTGTTCCTCGGCCTCCTGGCGGCGTTCTCCTTCTGGTACGTCGTTCTGCCTTATGAGGCGGACGGAGCGATTCCGTCAGGCTCCGATTTTTCAGTCCAGGAGTCGGCCATAGGGAGCCTGCAGAGGCAGATAACGGGGAGGGCGGCCGGCAATCCGGTCGAGGAGGGGCCGCGGGTAACGGACGAACCCTCCCCCGGGAATAGGAAAAGGGCGTTCTTCAACCTCTTCGACAACAACATGCGGGTGATGGTCCTGTGCTTCTTCGCCTCCTTCCTGTTCGGGGCGGGGGCCATCTGGCTCATCGCCTGGAACGCGTCCACCATAGGCGTGTTCATAGGCGGCCTGATAAAGACCAAGATGGCCGGGTTTTCCGCGCTCGAGGCCTACGCCATAGGCTTCCCCTATTACTCCCTCAGCATAGCGCTATGGGCAATCCCCGAGATACTCGCCTATCTGGTCGCCGGAGTTGCGGGAGGCATAATCTCCGTGGCCGTGGCCCGCCACCACTTCAGGAGCGAGCGCTTCTGGCTGACGGTGTTCGACGCCCTGCTGTTCCTGCTCATAGCGGTTTTCCTGGTGTTCATAGGCGCGTACATAGAGCACTTTTTTGTCCTTTGAGGCCAGACTTAAATAAACTTATTAACATTGCGGCATAAATAACCGAGGGGGGGCACCGATGGAAAAAATCCTGATAGTCGACAACGGCGGGCAGTACGTCCACCGCATCTGGCGCAGCCTGCGGGAGATAGGGGTTGAATCGGAGATAATCAGGCCGGCCTCGGCCCGCGATAGGCTGGAGGCCGAAAAGCCCGCGGGACTGATACTCAGCGGCGGGCCCACCTCCGTGTACGAGGACGACCTGGGCCTGTCCCAGGAACTGCTCGACTTAACTATACCCATATTGGGGATATGCTGGGGCCACCAGTTCATCGCCCACAGCCTCGGGGGCAAGGTGAGGCACGGCGACAGGGGGGAGTACGGCCACAGCGTCGTAATCGTCGACGACGAGGACGAGATACTCAGGGGCATGCCGGAGCGGTTCCGGGCGTGGGTTTCCCACCGCGACGAGGTGGCGGCCCTGCCCCCGGATTTCGCCTCGCTGGCCCATTCCGAATCCTGCGGCATCGAGGCGATGCGCCACAAGAAAAAGCCCGTCTTCGGCGTGCAGTTCCACCCGGAGGTTTTTCATACTCAAGACGGTAAAATAGTGCTGAAAAACTTCACGAGCATATGCAATAGGGGCCGTTAACCGTTGACAGTTTCAACAGTCTCCGGGCAAATTACGTGCTATCGGCCGGAGGCCGGTAGCACCACAGGGGAGAGGGATGAAAATCCCCTTTTCATACCCAGGACGGTAAAATAGTGCTGAAAAACTTCACGAGGATTTGCGATGACCGATGAGAATCAGGAGCTGATGGACCTCCTGGACAAGCTGAAATCCATGAAGCCCGAGGAGTCGGGGGAATCCGGCGGGAAGGAAGAGCCTGCGGGCAAGAAGAAGGAAGAGCCGGAGAAAAAGGAGGACGCGTCCGAGGAGGGCAAGGGCCAGGAGAAGAGCGAGAAGGGAGAAGATTCCGCGAAGCAGAAAGAGAAAAAGCCAGGGAAGGCCGAAGAGAAGAAGCCCAAGGGGCCGGTCATGACCGGAGAGCTCTACAAGAAGATAGAGGAAGTGGAGGCGGACGTACGCTCCAAGGAGAACCGCATAAATCTGGACCTGGACAAGCTGGATTCGCTCCTGGAGTCGCTGGCGGACAGGGAGGCCGAGCTGAAGGAGAAGGAGAAAGAGCTTAAAATCAAGGACAAGAAGCTCAGCGAGGAGCTGGCCAACATGAAGAGGATAAGGGAGGAGATGCAGAAGGTCCTGGAGTAAGTCGCGCCCCGAACGCGGTCAAACACTCCAAATCCGCCCGTTGCGGGGCATGCGTTTTTATAGGACGACCTTCTAGACTATGCGCCAACCGAGGAAATAGCGCTTACCGCGACCCGTAAAAAGGCGTAAAAAGCAAAACCTTTTTATAGGTTGCGTGATTAACATACACGAAACTTTGAGAAAAGAGAAGACTCAAACGACGGCCATGATTACAGTTTTGCGTCTAGGTCAGACGGCCTCGCAAAGCACAGGCCAGAACTCAGATTTTTAACGGCAGTTTGCCGTGTTATCTACATAAAACACTTCGGTGAAAAAATGAAGACCACAACAATTGGAAGGATCGGTGCTATTGTAGCCGGTGCTGCGATGTTGGGTACTGCTGTTGCTAGCGCTCTTGCTGGAGCGCAAGTAACCGTTCCTGATGATTTGACTCAGGGTTTCTTCTACGACTCGGGTATGAACCCGCAGGTTCAGGTCGTAGTCGGTGAGAAGGCCCAGGCGTCAGACGGAGCAGCAGCTGGCCAAATCGCAGCCATGATCGGCAACATGGCATACGCCACAACAACCGCCACCGAGGGTGGCGGGACCATGGAGGTCGAGGGAGGCACTACCACGTGCACGCCCGAGGCCTCGGAGTGCGACCCGGGAAGCGCAGAGGGAGAAGTCACTCTGAGCTGGGAAGCAATCGGCATGGTCGGTGAATTGCAGCAGAGACAGATGAACTGCAGCATCTACGACACAGGCGCCCCCGGAATGGGGATGCTGGGTCTGGATGACGGCGGTGACAGCGGAACGTTCTGCAACTCAGACAGCAGCTACGCAGAGGTGTTCACTCCCTCAGACACTGTAGGGACCACGCTGGTAGGGGCCTGCCAGACAGGCGCCGGCGCGGACGTCTCGATTTTGGAGTCGGGAGAGTTCGCAAACGAGATATGCACGGTGTGTTACAACTACTGTGACATAGCCCTCGGATGCGAGCCGCACCTGATGACCGAGTGGGTGAACATAACCTGTTCGGAGATGTCGCTAGGCTACGACTGCGAATCGGAGCAGCTGGTTCTGGCCGTGGACGACGACGCGCTGAGATACTACGTCTTCACGGACGACATGCTGACCAAGGACATCCTTGACGACGACAGCGACCTCATAGGTCAGTCGTATCTGGGCAAGATGCTTCTGGGGCAGCACGAGTACTACGTAGAAGACGTAACCGACGACACCCTGACCATAGTCTGCGGCGAGACCGGAACGGCCACCACGGCCGCGCCGATGGAGTACACGCCGCCCGCGGAAGGGAGCGTCTGCGACGCTGCCGACAGCGACGACACGTATTCGATCAAGCTGGTCGGAGCGCAGACTATCGAAGAGAAGGGAGTAGTCGACGTGACCCTCGAAGTGACCAAGCCTGACGGCACCACGGAGCAGGTGACCTCCGGAACTTCCGGAACACCGGTCGTTGGCGACCTCAAGGTAAAGTTGCAGAGGGGAACGGCCGCGTCCAACGTCATAACCGGCGAGCAGTCCTTCTCGGCCGACTTGCTGGTCTGGTACGTCCCGTCCGAGTACACGTTCGAGGACGGCGAGCAGTACACGGAGGAAGGCGTGCTTGACGACGACGGAATCTGGGAGCTGGACTTCAACGGTGGAGACACCCTGTACGTCTACGACCTGGGTCCGGACGGCGACGACTTGGAGGACGACGAGGAGCTCGTCGAGGGAACGCCCCTGCTCAGCGACATAAGCGAGAACGAGCAGTGGGACGACTGCTACGACGAGGTCGAGACGGACGACAACGACACGGAGATAGTCCGCTACCTTGAATTCTCCCTCGAGAGGGAGACCGGGGAAACTGATCTGCCGGAAGGCGACATGATTCAGTTCCCGTTCAACGACGGAAAGTATCTCCTGAGCGACCTGAAGTTCGGCTACCTGGGCCTGATGAACGATGACTTCCTCGACGACAATTTCGTGGACGCCACGACCCTCGACATAGATGTGAGCAACATCGACGTCGAGAACGAGACCGGCGAGAACGAGGGCTTCTATCGGATGGTCGAGGTTGACTTCGTCGACCAGTGGGGCGACTCGCTGAAAGACGTGAGGCTCGACGAGGGCCCGTACGAGGACGGAGACATGTTCTTCGACTGCAACGAAGTGGTCAGGATAGACTCCATCGAGTACTCGGAGGGCAAGGACGAGGTCGTTGTCGAATACTCCATCAAGGACGGCTCGGACTGGACTGAGTACGAGAAGGAGAGCGACGGCGAAGCAGACGACGCGTGCAACATCTCGACGGTGAACACTGAGGCGGCTTACGAGAACGTGAGCGTGATGTCTCAGGTAGAAGGGCTTTTCGCCAACTTCACAGACGGTTGGCACAGCACGGCCTGCGGCGACTCGAGCACGCCCAGCGAATGGATAATAAACAACCTCTCCGAGAGCAGTGAGAGCGCTTGGGAGATCTGGGTCGACAAGGACGACGACGGCGTCATGGCCGTTGCCGAGACCTGCGACACCAGCGCCTGCGGATGCGCCGACGACGGCGAAGTAAGGACGGAGTTCAAGAACGACGTCTGGTTCTGCGCCTACGACCAGTACATAACGGTCGACGGCGCGACCGACAGCGGTGCGGAAGACGAGGTGGTAATCGCCTTGAACGACGCGACCAACGTGAGCATCGAGGCTTCCGGATGCAGCGAGTGCGCCTTGGACGACAACGACTGCCGAGACATCGCAGAGGACGCCGACGACGACGGGACCATGATTTCATTGAGCGGTGCGACGATAACCATCGACAACGATGAGATCGAGGAGCCCGAAGACACCGACGAGGACACCGACGTCATCTCCCAGGTGACGATGGAGATTCCGGAGGACGAGTTGAGACCGACTCTGTTCTTCGGCATCCAGAGCGCCCTGAACGAGACCTCCATAACACTGACGGAGGCCGACCAGGGGACCGTCGTCAACATCGGAGGAGTTGACACGACCGTCGAGGAGTTCGGAGTCTCTATAAGCGGCGGAGGAATAGTTACCGGAAACGAGTCGACAGTCAGCTGTCCCTCGCAGACGGTGACGTGCCCCGACGTCGAAGTGGAGACGAAGGCTCCAGCTGACTTGACCTACAAGCTGGTCGTAGTCGAGGGTGGCCAGAGTTCGGGCATGAACATGGTGCTCGTAGGCGGCCCGTCTGTCAACAGCCTGACAAAGGACCTGGTGACAGTCGACGAGCTATGCCCAGACAGCGAGGCCATAAAGCTGAGCGGCAGCAAGCTGGTCGTAGCCGGATGCGAGGCTGCGGACACGGCACAGGCCGCGGACGCTTTAGTCAGCTGGCTCGAGAGCAACGTCGCGTAAGCGCGCAACAAGTCCCCCTGAACGGGGGACATTTTTTCCTTTTTATTTTTCTTCTTTTTCTAAACCCTCTTTCTAATATCCCATTCATCCAGCGCCAGCCTGGCGCATTTCATCATGGCAAGAAAATCCGGGCAATCCGATTCTCCCGAAAGCGGGAAGCTCTCCGGCAGGGACCTCCCGAAGGGCTGGAAGGTCGGGGAAGAGGGCGGCCAAGAGGCCGGCCGAGAGAAGAAGAGAAGGAGCCTCAGCATAGGAAACAACTATCTCTGGCTCCTCTTCATAGCGATATTCATAGCCTTCCTGTCGCTGGCCTTCCTCGGAAACAACCAGCCGGAGGAGACCCAGACCGTCGAGGTCAACGGCATCCCCATAACATCCGTCTCGGACCCCATCCTCTCGATAAAGGCCCTCGCCAACGCCCACATAGAGGGGAAGCGGCTGGACGACTCGAAGGACTCCCACAACGCCCTTAACGAGATGCTCGTCGTCATGGGGCGCTCCAGAGCCAGGGCGGCCGGGGGCAGCAAGACCCTTATGGCGGGCATAACCGGCAAGACCGGCATAACCGTGACCGAGCG
>CAZTIX010000011.1:4639-11124 GCA_964613935.1 uncultured archaeon | reverse complement strand
GTCATCGAAACAACCTTCGACGAGGAGACCGAGACGGACCTCTTCGGCGAGCAGGTCGATTTGTGCGGCGGGGTCAGCGAGATGATAACCGCCAGTTTCGAGACTCTGGTCGAGAACGGCTACCAGCCGGAGATAGCCTACTTCGAGACGCTCCACGAGCTGAAGCTCATCACCGACCTGATTCAGGAGGGCGGCCTTGAGGGCATGTGGTCAAAAGTCTCCAACACCGCGGAATACGGCGGGCGGACCCGCGGAGACCGGATAATCACCGAGGAGTCGCGCAAGAACATGCAACAGATCCTCGAGGACGTCAAATCCGGCAAGTTCGCGGAGGAGTGGATAAGCGAGCGAAAGGCCGGACTGCCAAAACTCACCAAGCTGCGCGAGGAGGGCAAGAGCCACCGGATAGAGAAGGTGGGGGCCGAGTTGCGCAAGATGTTCGAAAGGGAATAGCCGCCCAAGAGCCCTCTAACGGAAAGGAGCCGTCGGACCGCGTGTCGCACAGCCCTATTTTTTACCCCGCTAGTTCAAACTATATGCGCTTTTCTAAGCGATTTTCTGTTCCAAGATGCGTCCCATGACAATAGCGGAGAAGATAATAGCAGCACACTCCGGCAGGGATAGCGTGAAGCCCGGCGATTTCGTCAACATGAGTCTAGACCGCGTGCTGTGCCACGAGGTCACGACCCCGCCCGCCATATCGGCGCTGGAGAAGGCGGGAATGGACCGCGTCTTCGACCCCGACAGGATAATCGTCACCCCGGACCACTTCGTCCCGGCGAAGGACGAGAAGTCCGCCATGCTGGCCAAGCGACTGCGGGAGTGGGTGCAGAGGCACGGGATAAAGAACTACTACGAGATAGGTCGACACGGCATCTGCCACACCATAATGCTGGAGCAGGGGCACGTGGCCCCGGGCATGACGGTGGTGGCCGGAGACAGCCACACCTGCACCCACGGCGTCGTCGGGGCGTTCGCCTTCGGAGTGGGCTCCACGGAGCTGGCCGCGGCCATAGCCACGGGGAAGGCATGGCTGAGGGTGCCCGAGACCGTCAGGATAAACATAAACGGAAAGCTGCAGAAGGGCGTCTACGCCAAGGACGTCATGCTGAAGATAATATCCGAGCTGGGAGTGGACGGAGCCACCGACACGGTCATCGAGTTCGGCGGAGCCACCATACGCGGCATGGAGGTCGAGGACAGGGTCGTCTTCTCCAACATGGCGGTGGAGGCGGGCGCGACGTCCGGCATAATAGAGCCCGACAGGAAGACTGCGGAATATGTCCGGGCCAGGGGAGCCAAGGACTTCACGGAGTATCGGTCCGATCCGGGCGCGGAATACCGCAAGGTCTACGACTTCGACGTCTCCAAGCTGGAGCCGGTGGTTGGGGTTCCGCCGCTGCCCTCCAACGTCAAACCGGCCAAGAAGCTGGGCGACGTCAGGGCGGACCAGATAGTGATAGGCTCCTGCACCAACGGCAGGATACGGGACCTGCGGGAGGCCGCGAAGGTCATTAAGGGAAACAAGGTCAAGGAATATGTCAGGATGCTGGTGATACCGGCGACGACGGACATCTGGAAGCAGGCGAACAAAGAGGGTTTGTTTGACATATTCACGGAGGCAGGGGCGACTATTTCCACTCCCACATGCGGGCCGTGCCTGGGGGGGCACATGGGCGTGCTGGCGGCTAAGGAGACGTGCGTAGCCTCGACCAACCGCAATTTCGTCGGGCGCATGGGCTCGCCGGAGTCCTCGGTCTTCATAGCCAGCCCCGCGACCGCGGCGGCGTCGGCCATAGAGGGAAGGATAGCGGATCCCCGAAAATACCTGAAATAGAAGAAGATGAAAACCAAGATAACGGGCAAGGCCGCGGTGTTCGGCAGGGACGACATAGACACGGACATGATAATCCCGGCCAAGTACCTGACCACGGACGACCCCCGGGAGCTGGCCGGGCACGCCATGGAATTCATAGACGAGGATTTCCCAGAGAATGTCAAGGATAACAACACCAAGATAGTCGTGGCGGGCAAGAACTTCGGCTGCGGCAGCTCGAGGGAGCACGCGGTTTGGGCCCTGACCGGCAACGGCATAGAAGCGGTCATCGCCGACTCCTTCGCCCGAATATTCTTCTCCAACTGCGTCAACTACGGGCTGTTCCCGGTGGTCTGCCCGGGAGCATCCAAGAAGATAAAGACGGGCGGCGAGGTGGAGATAGACATCGCCGACGGCGTCGTGCGCACCAAGGATGCCGAGCTGAAGTCCGAGCCGCTGCCCGACTTCATGATGAAGATAGTCGAGGACGGGGGCCTGCTGCCCCACGTCAAGAAGGAGCTGGACAGGAAAAAATGAAGACTGCGCTGATGGTTGTGGACATGCAGAAGGACTTCGTCGAGCCCGGCGGGGCCATGCGCATCCCCGGAGCGAAGGAGGTCGTACCAGGGATAAAGGAGGCCCTGGAGGCTTCCAGAGAGGCCGGCCTGCCGATATTCCATGTCAAGAGAGTCCACCGCGCAGACGGCAGCGACGTCGAGAAGTTCCGCTATGAGATGTTCAGGAAGACGCCCTACGCCGTTGAAAAGACCGAGGGCTCCGAGATAGTCGAGGAGCTGAAGCCGGCGAGGGGAGAGACGGTCCTGCCGAAGACGAGGTTCAGCGCGTTCTTCCACACGAACCTGGACGCACTGCTGAAGAGGACGGGCGTCGGGGAGATAGTCCTGGCCGGCATACAGTCTCCGAACTGCATACGGGCCACGGCCGTGGACGCGCTGGCTCTGGACTACGACGTGGTCCTGCTGACGGACGCAATCGGCTCCCAGACAAAAGAGGTCCACGACGCCAACATGCGCGACATGGAGAGCATGGGCATGGAGATAAAGACCGTTGAAGAATTCATCAAAACTCTTAAATGACCTACAGAATCGCATCCCTCCCCGGCGACGGGATAGGGAAGGAGATAATCCCTGAGGGAAGAAAGGTCATAGGAGCGGCCGCCGACAAGTATGGCTTTAGCGTCGAGTGGGCCGACTACCCGTTCGGCGCTGACCACTACCTGAAGACGGGCGAGGTGCTGAGCGACGGGTCTGTCAAGGAGATTGGCAAGAGAGACGCGATTTATCTGGGCGCGCTGGGCGACCCGAGGGTCGAACCCGGAGTCCTGGAGAAGGGGATACTGCTGAAGCTGAGGTTCGCCTTCGACCAGTACGTCAACCTGAGGC
The DNA here is from genome assembly GCA_964613935.1 of uncultured archaeon. Lineage (GTDB taxonomy): Archaea > Altiarchaeota > Altiarchaeia > JAFGQM01 > JAFGQM01 > CAZQBY01. The sequence continues at coordinate 7,905 of CAZTIX010000011.1, read as the reverse complement.
CGGTAAAGCTGCTGCCGAGCGTGGAATCTCCCGTGGCCGGAAAGGGGCCGAAGGACATCGATTTCGACGTGGTCAGGGAGAACACCGAGGACTTCTACGTCGGCATAGGCGCGCGCGCCGAGAAGGGCAAATCAAAGGAGGAGCTGAAGGTCGAGCGGGAGCTTTACACTACGAGATTCAACCTGGACGTGGAGACGGACGCGGAGGAGATAGCGTACCAAATAGGCATGGTCAGCAAAGAGGGCTGCGAGCGCGTAATCCGATATGCTTTCGAGCTGTGCAAGTCCAAGGGCGGGAAGAGGGTCACAGCGGTGGACAAGGCCAACGTGCTGACGGACATATACGGCTTCTGGCGCGGGGTGGTGGAAGCGGTGTCGAAGGATTATCCGAAAATCGAGCACGAGCACAACTACGTGGACGCTATCACCATGTATTTCCTGACCAAACCCGAGTGGTTCGACGTGGTGGTGTCGCCCAACATGTTCGGCGACATAATCACCGACCTGGGCGCGTGCGTCCAGGGGGGCATCGGGCTGGCCGCGAGCGGTAACATAAACCCGGACGGAGTCTCGATGTTCGAGCCAGTCCACGGGTCGGCGCCTGACATAGCTGGGAAGGGGATAGCGAACCCGGTGGCCACAATCCTGGCCGGCGCGCTGATGGTCGGGGAGCTGGGCGAGGAAGAGGCCTCGGATGGCATAGTGCGCGCGGTCGAGGACGTGATGAAAGAGGGTAAAATCCGCACAGGAGACCTGGGCGGCAAAGCCAGCTGTAGCGAGATGGGCGGTGCCATAGCCGCAAAGCTGACATAAGCCCGTTTTTAATTTCTTAACGGCAATATTGCCCGCTCTGACACTCCTGTCAGCTAATCGAAGACAGGAAACTGAAAACCTCCTTGCGGGGGTGCCGGAGTCTGGTCAACGACCTTTTAAGAAAAGGTCGATTAAAACAGGTGCGGCCGCTCTCCGAGCGGCCCCCACGGGCTTGGCATCCGCCAAGATCGGGGACACAAGACGGCAGACGCATTTGCGGGGGTGCCGGAGTCTGGTCAAACGGGCAGGACTTAAGGAACCTTTTCTTTCTTCTAAAGAAAAAAAACGTTCACGAAAAGAAAGAAGGGTTCGAGAGATCCTGTGGCTTAGGCCTTCGAGGGTTCGAATCCCTTCCCCCGCACTCTTGAGAACCCGAAGAGAGGGTTCGATCGCAAGTGTGCGCCAGCACCTTGCGAGTCGCTTCACTTTTGGTGAAGCGCAGAATCCCTTCCCCCGCATTATCCTCCTAGCATAATCTTTCACCCCGGCAACTATTAGTCTGTCAAGCCGATATAATACCCGCCCTATTGCCGCCTTACTCCCGAGTCGCCTCCGGGAGGAGAAATGGGTTTGATGAAAAACAAGAAAGGGCAGACGGATTCTGTGTTCAAGCTGGCGCTGGTGGTAATCATCATAGCCGCAGTGCTGGCCGTGGTGTCCTACATCATGGGCTCCGCGTGGGGTGGAAGCGAAGACATATCGGAGGGAGTGAAAAGCACGGCGGAGACCGTGGAGAACTCGGCGGACTGCCTTGCGGCCGGAAACTGCGACAACGAGGGCCTGGGCGGCTGAAGGATGCACTCCACAGTATTTCGCATAGCGATAGCGGTGATTGTGGCGGGGTTGGTGATGTTCCTGCTGGCCGTGACGTTCGGCGAGCTGGAGCAGTCCTCCAACACAAGCGTCAGCACGATGGAGAGGGCCAGGCGCACCGGCCTGAACAAGAGCGTCCAGTACCTGCAGCAATGACTATGAAGCTGCTCGGGAGCAAAAGGGGAGCGACCTCGGAGGTCTTCAAGCTGGCCCTGGCCATAATAGTGGTGGCGGCTCTGCTGTCGATATTCGCGGTGTTCTTCGCCGATGTGCGGGAGTCGGGACAGGCCTCCATAAACGCCACATCGACGGCCCTGGAGGACTTCTCCCGGAAGATAGCGAACCGGACGGCCGGCTTCTGATGGACCTCACAGGCAGCAGGCGCGGAATGGCCTCGGAAGTCCTCAAGCTGGCGGCCGCCCTCCTGGTGGCCTTCGGGGTGTTCGCGATGCTGGTGGCCTTCGCCGCCGGCCCGCAGGGGGCGGACGAGACGGTCTTTCAAATGGGCGGCGACTTGCTGAACGGCACTCAGAAGGACGCGCTGAGGATAATCAACTCGACATGAAACGAAAGGGATTCGGAGTGGAGGACACCCCCTTCATGATACTGGCCAGCGTGGCGGTGATTATGATGGTGGTCTGGATAGGAATCAGTGCGATGGCCACCTTCGTCGAGGGCAACGAGCACCAGGCGGCCGCCCGGGCGGCCTCCGACATCTACAAAAGAGCTCGCCTGGTGAGCCTGGGCTATGACGGCTCCTCAGACCGCCTGACCGTCAGCATCCCGGAGGGCTACGCGGTCCTCCTCGACGGGGAGGTGGCGGCGGCCGGAGAGCTCCGATTCGTCAACGACACGCTCACGAATTCGACCCTGCTGACGGACCCCATGGGCATCCGGGGGGTTGAGATAGAGGGAGACGAGTCTATGATGCCCTCCGGAACCCACGACGTCCTGCTGGTCTACTCTGCCGAAGATGGAAAAGTCGAGCTTTCCTGGCAATAGGGGGCAGGCAGCTGCCCTGGACCTGGCCGTGTTCCTCAGCCTCTGCATTCTGGCTCTGTCCTACATGTTCATCCAGTCGGCCCGCTCCAGCGGCTCGGTCCAGTCCATACAAGAGAACGAGAACCTCAACGAGATAGCCCTGCGGACCCTGCGGGCCCTGGCCCAGAGCAGCGGCGGCGAGCTGGAGGTGAAGACGCTCCAGACGGTGGCCCTGGAGCCGGTGGAGTCGGGCTTCGCCGGAGACGTCAGGACGATCCTGTCCTATTCGGAGGCCTCCGTAGGGATTCTCGGCGAAATAGAGCGCAGGGCCAGGATGGGCGCGACTCCGGAGAGCGGGAGCAGCGACCCGCATCTGCTCTATCTAAGGGCCCGTCTGGACGACGTGGCCGCCTATCTGAGGGGCATAGAGGGCCTCGCCGGAGGGCTGGTGAGCGACTGGATGGACGAGGCAGAGGCCGGCCGCCAGGTCCCCTGCGACGCCTTGGGCTCCCTCTCTTCAATGTTCCCCGGTTACGACGGGGTGAGCCGGGATTGCGCCGGACCGATGGATGACGGCTTCCTGGGAGCGCTGGCCGGGGAGCTCTCCGCAAGGGCGGGCGAGCTCTCCGGCGGCTCGGTCAGCGGCGGCGGGTTCGACGG